>JAQXKW010000073.1 GCA_029010655.1 Clostridia bacterium
CGCAACAGCGCAAATGCGGGCGGTTTTCCGTAGGGCGGGGGCTTGTCTCCCGCCGTTGTTCTGCTTTTCGCCGTTTATAAATTGGTAATCGTTAGTAAGACACAACTCATCCACCGGCAGAGCCGGTCCCCCTTCCCTTTATTAAGGGAAGGCTTTAGGCGGCGAAGCCGCCGCAACAGCAGGGGCGGTACGCCCCTGCTGTCATTGCGAGGGTGCGAGCACTCGTGGCAATCTCTACGGGAGATTTGATGGCACCGTCCGTCAGCGTAAATGCAAACGATTTGGTCTGCCTCCCTTGTGTAAAGGGAGGCAAAACGGCGGCAGCAAGCCCCCGCCCTACGGGTATGCCAACCGCTAAGTGCCAAAACAGGACTGCCGAATCGGCAGTCCTGTTCCGTTACAAATACTTCTTTCTCGACCGGTAAAGCTCCTCAATAAACTTTTTGTCAAGCTCGGTCAGAGTATAATCCTTTTTGTATACCAAAACATCTTTGTAAATGCGCTTGTTATCCGCACATTCCCTTTGCACAAGTCCGTATCGGTCAAGGGTTTTTTCCGGGGTGGGGGACACCCACATAAACGTATCCTTGTTTTCGGAAAGAATATCAAGCTGGCTTCCTCTTTCAAACACGAAAATGCGCCTTTTCACGTTATCGGGCAGCTCCTCCTTTTTCACCTGTGCCGCAGAAAGGGAGGGAACGTACGGGTCGGCGTGGGCTATTTCCGTCAGCTCGTCCAAATCACGGAAACGGATTTCCGAAAGCCCTGCCAGCGGGCTGTCCGCCCGCATAACGAGAACATACCTGAACTCGGACACCTTTTCATAGGCAAAGCCCTTTTCCTCAAACATGGACAAAAAATACTTTTCATAGGGCTCCGCATAACGGACAATGCCCAGCTTATAATCGTCGTAAAGAAGATTTTTTATGGTTCTGGAGGAATTTGTTTCCTTATAGAATATTTCCACAGCCCCCGGGGTTATCTCCCCCGAAAAATGGGCAAATGCATCGGAAATATAAGCGGCTCTCGGCACGGAAACGGAAAAGCGGCGTTTAATGGGCACATTGTTTTTATACATATTCTCAACGTCCTCCACCTTGCTGAGAATTGCATTGGCGTGACCGATAAACTCCTCCCCGTCGGGGGTTAAAAACATGCCTCTTGCCGTTCTTTCAAAAATCTTAATTCCCAAATCCTGCTCCAGTTCCTTTATGGAGCGGGAAAGGTTGGGCTGTGCGATAAGCAGGGTTTCCGCCGCCTTGTTAATGGAGCCGGTTTTTGCCACCTCTACCGCGTATTTCAAGTGGAGAAGATTCATTTGTTCCCCTCCGCAGAAAGCTCGTGATATACTTCCCCGTCAAGGGTCTTCCAAAGAAATGTGCCGTCTTCTGCCGTCATATATCCGTGGGGGGAGTTTTCCTTGGGGATCGAAACGGAGCCGGGGTTAAGGTACAGATTGCCGTTTCCGAATTCCTGCCATGCGGGAACATGAGTGTGCCCGTGAAGCAGAATATCGCCTCCGCTTAAAGGCGGGAGCTTTTCAAGGTTGAAGTTGTGCCCGTGGGTTATATATACAAGGCGACCGCCGAAAAGAAGCAGCGCATAGTCCGCCAGAATGGGAAAATTAAGCACCATCTGATCCACCTCGCTGTCGCAGTTTCCTCTGACGCACATGATTTTGTCCTTCATTCCGTTGAGAATACCGATAACCGCCTTGGGCGCATAGCCCTCCGGCAAATCATTTCTGGGACCGTGATATAAAATATCGCCCAAAAGGATAAGCCTGTCTGCCTTCTCCCTTTCAAATGCCTCCGCCGTTTTGCGGCAGTAATATTCCGACCCGTGAATGTCTGACGCTATCATGTATTTCATACGCACGCCCGTTCCTTTCTCCTGCATATACCGTTACATTGATTATACCAAAAACCGGAGCGCTTTTCAAGCAAAGTCCCAACTTTTTTCAAGGAAGCCGGGATTTTTCAGGCTCTCCCCGCCGATAAAACAAAAAACGCCCTGCGGCGTTTTTTGCTTGGCAAAGAGCAACCAAACTTTGATAAACAAAGTCATCGCAAAAATCAACGGCTTGCGGTTGCATATCATCAATGCGAAGCATTGTATATCATCAACACAAAGTGTTGTATCTCATCAAGCCGCAGGAGCATGCACCTTCGGTGATGATATACGACTACGGCGATGATATACACACTAAAGTGTGATGATATACCAAGCCTGCGGCTTGGATAAAAAAAGAAGCAACTTTTGGCAGGCAAAAGTTGCTTCTTTTTGGTGGAGATGTTGGGGCTCGAACCCAAGACCTCTCGGATGTGAACCGAACGCTCTGACCAACTGAGCTACACCTCCGTGTAGGCTATTGTAGCACTTTACGGGGCGGAATGCAATAGCGAAAATCAAAAAATAAAAAAATTAATTTCTGCCATTGACAAAAGAGCAAAACTGTGGTAACATAGTAAACACGCTGAAAAGCGGGCCTTTAGCTCAGTTGGTTAGAGCTACCGGCTCATAACCGGTCGGTCCTGGGTTCGAGTCCCCGAAGGCCCACCAAAATCAAAAATCCGCCGATGACAATCGGCGGATTTTTGATTTTCTACCGTTCATTTTTTCATTATTCATAAAAACGGGAACTCTGAATGCATTTTCGTGCCGTGCGGTGCTTTTTATATTGCAAAATGAATTTTTATTATGTATAATCAAATAAAAGGGGGGTGTGAGTGTGGTTTCGGGCACGGTATTTGATATACAGCGTTTTTCCCTTCACGACGGACCGGGAGTCAGGACTACCGTTTTCTTGAAGGGCTGTCCTCTGCGGTGCCGTTGGTGCCACAACCCGGAGGGGCTTTCCCCCTATCCGCAGATAAGCTATGACCCGTCCCGTTGTATCGGGTGCATGGAATGTGCCGGTGTTTGCTCCTGCCACCGCTCCCAAGGCTCTTTTCACGTTTTTGACCGCACCCTGTGCCGCTCCTGCGGCAGGTGCGCCACTGTCTGTCCCTCTCATGCTTTGGAGCCGGCAGGGCGGGAAATGACTGTGGACGAAGTTATGAAAACCGTTCTTGCGGACAAGAGATACTACAAAGCAGACGGCGGCATGACCGTTTCCGGCGGGGAGCCTTTGTTTCAGCCGGAATTTACCGAAGCTCTGCTTTCCGCGGCAAGGGCACAGGGCATTAATACCGCCGTGGAAACCTGCGGTTATGCGGACGGGGAGACTTTTATAAAAATCGCATCTCTTGCCCATATTCTGCTTTTTGATTTCAAGCTGGACGGCGAAGCAGAGCACATAAAATACACCGGAGTGTCAAACCGAATAATAAAAGAAAACCTTTGCACGGCGGCGGACATGGATATTCCCATTATTCTCAGGTGCCCCCTTGTTCCCGGGGTAAACGACACGGAAAAGCATATTGAAAGCATTGCCGAAACGGCAAACTCCCTGAAATCCGTTCGGGAAATTCACATAGAGCCGTATCATACTCTGGGGCTGTCGAAGGCGGAGCTTTTTGGCATGAAAAGCTCTTTTGCCGCCTCCCCCGTGACGGTTCCGGATGCCGAAAAAATCTGCGAAAAACTGCGAAAGCTGACCCATAAAAAAGTGAAGGTATCGAAATGAAGGATTTAAGAAGCACAGAGGAAAAATACATACTTTCCGAAAGGGCACAGGCGATTTTTTCGGAAACCCTGAAGCGTTCCGAAAAGGTTACCAACCGTGAGCGTGAGGACACGTGGGCAAACACGGAAATTGACGGAAAAGAGCCTTTTCTCGACGTTTTTCGGGAATATGCAGACGAGCCTTACGACATAAAGCTGGCGCACTCTATCGTCCGTTCATGGAAGGAGACGGAGGTTAGGATTTTCCCCGACGACATAATCGTGGGAGTCGCCCGCCCCAGAAGGTTTGTTTACGAGCATTTCAGCTGGGGTATTTCAAATCAGATCTGGAACAACGACTTAAAGCACCACCCCAAATATGAGGGCAGAATGCCCGAAATCATCAAGAACATGGATGATTTGTATGCTTCGCAAATGCAGCAAAAGGACATGGACACGGACCTTATCCCCGAAATGAAAAGGATTTTCGGCGACAAGGACACGTCAGGTCTTATGTGGGTGGGCGGCTACCAGGGGCACACCGTACCCTCATATCCCATGCTTTTGGAGCTTGGAATTGACGGCGCAAAGGAAAAGGTGCGCCGATATATGAATAAAGAAACCGACAAAGAAAAGCTGACCCTTTACCGTGCCATGCTCATTTTGCTTGACGGCTTTTCCCTCTATGCCGAGCAGTATGCCGAGGCGGCAGACGACGAAACGGTTGCCGAAAACTGCCGAAAGGCGGCGCACTCCGCACCCGAAACGCTTGGAGAAGCCTGTCAGCTCGTATGGTTTTTCTGCCTTTGGGACTGGTGCGACTGCTTAGGCAGGCTTGACCGGTATCTCTACCCCTACTATGAAAAATGCGTACGTCTTGAGGGCAGGGAGACTGCGGAAAATTATATTGCGTCTCTGTGGATAAAGTGCTTTGAGAACGGAATACACAATATTACCCTCGGCGGCGTTACCCCCGACGGGGAGGACTCCACAAACGAGCTTACATATCTTTTGTTACAGCTTTGCCGAACACTTCATCAGACTCATCCCCGTGTTTCGGTGCGCATAAACGAAGAATCCCCAAAGGAGCTTCTCGCACTTACGGTACAGATGTGGTCCGAGGGGCTGTCCGACCCGACGGTTGCAAGCGACGCAAACGTCATCCCCGCCCTGTGCGAATACGGCGTTTCTCTCGCCGACGCAAGAGACTATACGATTCTGGGCTGTCAGGAAATTGAAATCCCCGGAAAGTCCAATTTCGGGTGCGAGGACGGCATGATGAATCTTGCCAAGATTTTTGAATACTCCCTTAACGACGGAAAAAATCAAAAGGGAGAGCAAATCGGACCCGAGACGGGATATTTTGAAGATTTTGAAAGTATTGATGATCTATGGGAGGCGTTCAAAAAACAGACAGAATATTTTGTCCCCCTATGGGCATATCTTACCAACTTCGGCGTTGACATAAGAAACGCCAACCGTGCGAAGCTGTGGAAATCGATTTTTACGGAGTCCTGCGTGGAACGGGGGCTTAACCTTGACGCAGGCGGCTCCGTTTACAACTACGGAGTAATTGAAACTGCGGGCTCCGCCGCCGTTGCCGACAGCTTTGCCGCTTTGGAAAAGGCTGTATTTACCGACAAAAAAATACCGAAGGAAAAAATACGCCCTGCCCTTGCCGCAGATTTTGAGGGGTATGAAAAGGAACGGCAGATTCTTTTGTCCGCTCCCAAATTCGGAAATGACGAGGAGCTTCCCGACCGTTGGTGCGTGAGAGTGCTGAACTTTTTCTGGTCCGAGATGGGAAAACACAAATCCCGTCGGGGCGACGTTTTCACGGGGGCGTGCTCGCTTCTTGAAAGCGGTATTGAAATGGGGCGGCAGACGGGCGCGCTTCCCGACGGGCGGCACGCCGGCGAGCCTCTGTCGAACACTATCGGTCCCCGTGAGGGAAACGACAAAAACGGTGTTACCGCCATGCTCAATTCCGTGGCAAAGCTCCCCTTGAAAAAGGGTGTGGGCGGCACAACCCTGAATGTGCTTTTGCCTGTGGGAACTCTCGGCACAAAGGAGGAAAGAGAGAGCGTTTCCCTTATTATGCGTGAATTTCTGCAAAGCGGCGGACAGCTTGCGCAGATTACCACCGCCGACATAGAACAGCTTCGTGACGCCCAGCTTCACCCGGAATGTCACCGTGACCTTATTGTACGTATCGGCGGCTTCAGCATAGAATTTGTTCAGCTTCGCCGTGAAACACAGGACGAGGTTATCAGCAGGTACAGTTAATAAGGCAAAAAAAGAACCTTTTGCAAAAGCCTTGCAAAAGGTTCTTTTTTGTCCTGTCAAAAATCTTTTCTTACGAACCTGCCGGAAAGTATTACCCCCCGAACATTCAGTTCTTCGTCAAGTACCGTCATATCAGCCGCTTTTCCCGCTTCTATTGACCCGTAGCGGCGGAAAAGCCCTGCGGCTTTAGCGGGAGTTGACGTTGCCATTCTTACAGCCTCGGGGATTGACGCGCCCGTATGCTTTATCATGTTCCGTATTGCCACGGACAAAGTGAGTCTGCTTCCGTACAGCTCGCCGTTTATAATATTTACGTCGGAATCAAGAGTATCTCCCCCTGCACAGCAATCGCTGACAAGGGCGATTTTTTCGGCGCCTTTACATTTATATATAAGCTTTAGGTAATAGGGTCTCACATGTCCGCCCATGGAATCCGCAATAACCTCGGCAGTCATGCAGTCGCAGCACAATACAAACACGTCGGAGCCCGGCTCCCGTGTGCCAGCAAATCTCGGCTTCGGTGCGCCTGTGGCACAGAGAATATGACTGCCGATAGAAAGACCCATGGGAACAAACCTTTCAAGGGTTTCGGGAGACGCTTTGGAATAGCAGACTGCCATCTTTATGCCTTTTTCACCCACAGCTTTTGCAAACTGCTCTGCGCCCTCCTGCATTGGGTCAAAAGTCCAGGTCTTTATAATCCCGTCTCCCACACGGAGAAGTTCCTCATACTCCGCAGGGTCTATCCTCCATTCTTTGCCTCCCTCGCTGCCCAATTCCGGGTCAACGTAGGGTCCCTCCATATGAACGCCTCTTATATTGCTTCCCTCTCCCATGGCGCCTTTTACATTTTCGATAGCTTTCACGTAAGAATACGCTCCGGCGTTTCTCCACATGGAGCAAAGGAGAGAGGTTGTACCCTCGTAAAGATGCCACCTTGCCGCCTTTTCCGGCTCGTCGAAAAACCAATGCTCTCCGCTTCCGTGGCAATGTATATCAACAAAGCCGGGAGCAAGATAAAAACCGTTAAGGTCTGTCGCCTCGCCGCTTTTATCCGAAAATCCCGGCAAAACAGCGGTGACCGTGTCGCCGGACACGGTCACGCTGCCGCAAACTATTTCATTTTCCAGTATTATTTTTGCGTTAGTCAGCTTCATTTTCAGTCAACTCCGCGGAGCTGTGCCTCAGGCACGTACTGCTTTACTGTTTCGAGAAACTCATGCATTTGCTCCACTGAATATGCTCCCACATTCTCTCCCAGAATATCTCCGGAATCAACAAAGCCCTGGAGAAAATAGCGTTTTGCGCCGCATATCCATTTTCCGATGCCCTCGAAATCCTCGGGCAGCACCGCACCCTCGGCCACGGTGGTTCTGAACTCATAATCCACCGCGCCGCTCAGAAGATAGCGCACGCTTTCCTTAATATTTTCCATGGGAACAGCGCCCCCCGTCGCTCTTTCGTAGCCCTCGGGGGAGGCTTTAATATCCATTGCCACGTAATCGCAAAGACCCTCTGCCACAAGAGCCTTGAGTCTGTCGGGATAGCTTCCGTTAGTATCGATTTTGATTAAAAATCCCATTTGGCGGACACGCCTTAAAAAATCTGCAATATCGGCATGCATAAGCGGCTCTCCGCCTGTAACGGCAACGCCGTCCAGCATTCCCTGTCTTTTTCCGAGAAAGGCGAAAAATTCTTCCTCGGAAATGCTTTCCCCCTCGCCGCGCACCAGCGTTGCGTTATGGCAGAAGGGACATCTGAAGTTACATCCCGGTGTAAAAACGGTACATGCTGTTTTCCCGGGGAAATCAAGAAGC
>JAQXKW010000074.1 GCA_029010655.1 Clostridia bacterium
AAGTGTATGGGTGTCCTGAACAACAGAACTTCGTCTTATAGCCTTTGAGATTTAGTTCCCTGATAACCGGAGCGATTATTTCGTCAATCTCAATATGCTCATCGTGAAAGCCGTCAATATTCGACTCTGCCCATATATCCAATGTTTTCAAATTCATATATGCCATTTTCTTATGAGCAAACATTTATTTGATTATGATGACGGCGACTGTCTGCATTCCATATCCGATAATATGGCAATTGATTCGGACGGCAACATGATGATGCGAATGGGCGATAATATGGCTATGGATATGGACACCGGTGATCTTCACTTCATTTCATCCTGGCCTGACGATGAAGATGATGACGGTTAAAAGGAGTAAAGGTATATGGCATTAATCCATTGCCCGAATTGCGGGCAAACTATCAGCGACAAGGCAACATTATGCCCGCACTATAACAGAAAAAACGGTAATCTGTCTGCAACCGACACAGTAACCTGTGCTGAATGCAAAGCTCAGTACAATAAAGAACTAAGCGCCTGCCCGGCTTGCGGTTGTCCCAATAACACAAACTCCCCAAATAAAAAGAAGCGCAAAGGTATTGTTGTTGCGGCAATTATTTTATCTATCGTTTTGGTAATCGGATTGTTCGGTGTCTTTGTAATCAGTCAAGGCAGAGCGACGGTTTATTATAATAATTTAGAAACCGTCACCTACAAAATGCTTGACGGTGCGGCGAATGCAGAGAAAGCTGGTAATCTGATAAAGAATGTTTGGTATAACGCAATTTATGAAAAGCGCGATACGGTCACAGACAAATACACTCTGAAAAATGGCAAATTTGTTGATGATTTTAATGAAGCCCTAAGTAATTTGTTTTCCGACGAGGAGTTTCACAACAGCATTTCAGCAATTCAAAACAATCAGGCTGAAGTAATATCTTTAATGAAACAACTCAAGAATCCTCCCAAAGAATACGAGGAGGCATATTCGGCTCTGAAAACATATTACGACAACTATTTGTCAATGACTAAGATGGTTGTAAGTCCGGCGGGGAGTTTACAATCGTTTTCAGATGAATTCAACAATGCAGATACTGAGACCATAAACTCTTATGAAAAAATGAAACTGTATCTAAACTGACAATATCTGAAAAGGGACAGAAGCTATCATGCGCTGAAGTAGTCAATAGATAGTAGACACAAAAAACGAATTAAGCTGCCAGTTCAATCCTGTATTGAACTGGCGGTTTTCTATTAAGTTTTCGAACAGGTCTGATGTAATTAAAGTAGTTATGCGCTTTTTGCATATAGTATCGTAGATACTGTTTTTCGGAGGAAGCTATGCGTAATGATAATTTTATAGCAAAATCACTTGAGCTGCACCTGTTTTTTGGGCGAATAATGAAAGAGCACGCTTTGTTCCTGGAAGCGGGCTTTACGCCTGCCAATGCGGATTATTCCACAAAAAACAAGAGGCTGTCGCCTGTGGTTTTACTCACAGGCGACAGCCCTTTTATTCTTTTTGGGGGATTTTCAAAAAGCCCTATTACCTGTATTTCTCCGCTTCGCCCTGTGCCAATGCGTCGCACCGCTCGTTATAGGGATGTCCGGCATGACCCTTGACCCAGACAAATTCTACCTTATGGATACTGCACAGTCTGAGAAGCTCCTCCCACAGGTCGGGGTTCAGCGCCGGAGATTTGTCCGACTTTTTCCAGCCTCTCTCCTTCCAGGACTGCGCCCAGCCCAGCGTTATTCCGTCGGACACGTATTTTGAGTCGGTGGTGAGCGTTACTTCGCAGGGCTCTTTCAGCATTTTCAAAGCGCTGATTACCGCCGTCAGCTCCATTCTGTTATTGGTGGTGTCGGGCTCGCCGCCGCATATTTCCTTTTCCGTGCCCTTATAGCAAAGAATTGCCGCCCAGCCGCCGGGACCGGGGTTTTTCTTGCAGGAGCCGTCCGTATATATTTCTATCTGCTTCAATTTTATTCCTCTTTGAGAGTTCTTATAATTTCTTCAAATTCCCGCATGGTTTCGGCGTGGTTCAGCCTGTCGCGCACCGCCGCCGCCCCGGGCAGTCCTTTTATAAAGTGCGCCGCCCGTCCGCGGGCTTCACGGATTCCCGTAAACTCGCCTTTTTCCGATACTATACTCCGAACCAAATCCACCGCCGTTTCAATCCTTTCGGAAAGTGCGGGCGGGGTGAATTCTTCGCCACGTAGAGCGGATTTAATTTCAGCAAAAATCCACGGATTTCCGAGAGCGGCTCTGCCTATCGCAAGCCCGTCGCACCCGGTGTCCCGAAGCATTTTCAAAGCGTCCCCGGCGCAGGATATATCTCCGTTTCCGAAAACGGGAATGTTTTCGGGAACAACGGAGCGGACTTCCCGTATTATTTCCGGGTGAATTCCCGGATTATAAAGCTCTTCTCTTGTGCGTGCGTGGACGGTGATTGCCGCCGCGCCTGCGTCCGCACAGATTTTCGCCACCTGCGGGGCGTTCATATGAGCTGTATCGGCGCCGGCACGGATTTTTACGGTAACGGGTATGCCGTAGGGGTCAAGCGCCTCCTTCATTGCCGCCACAATATCG
>JAQXKW010000075.1 GCA_029010655.1 Clostridia bacterium
GAAAATAAGAGTTCGTTTTTCAGGAGCTATGAAATCAGCGAACCGGAAAACTTGCTTTATTGTCTGAATAACTCCCTATTTATAAACAACCTTGTTCGGATTAACACAGAAGCCGAAAATAAAGTTCAAGAACCATTCTATTCCAACTACGTTAAGTATAATTATGTGTTTACTAATTTGAAAAACAATCTGATAAAGGAGGCAAACGGAAAGTAAACGTTCTTTTTCCTCCAAGATGATTTATTTAGGAGAACAACGGGCGACAGTTGGACTCCATTTATATGTTCTGAAAATCACCCACCTTTTCAAACGCCTTCCTTGCATTTAATTTACTTGCAGGGGAGGTGTTTTTTCGGGGATTTTTCCGCAGGGGGACTAAAGCATGCTCAATTTGCGGTATAATATCTGAAAGGACAATGGGAGGTTGCATATGGAGCATATATATGATATGATAATTATAGGCGGAGGTCCTGCCGGGTACACCGCCGCTTTGTATGCCGCAGGCGCCGGGCTTGACACTCTTTTGCTGGAAAAGCTGTCCGCAGGAGGGCAGATGGCGCAGACAAGCGACATTGACAACTATCCCGGCTTTGACGGGGGAATTAACGGCTTTGCCTTAGGCTTGAAAATGCAAAAGGGCGCAGAACGCTTCGGCGCAAAAACGGAGCATGCTCAGGCTACGGCTGTGGATTTTTCCCGAAAAATCAAGAAAATCGAAACCGCAGGCGGGACTCTGTACGGCAAAACGGTGGTTATTGCCGCAGGCGCCGTGCCGAAAAAGCTCGGAATTGAAAACGAGCGGGAATTTACGGGCAGGGGCGTTCATTACTGCGCTCACTGCGACGGTCGGTTTTACAAGGACAAAACGGCGGTGGTTATAGGCGGCGGAAATTCCGCCGCTACCGATGCGCTTTACCTTTCAAGGCTTGCCAAAAAGGTATATGTGGTTCACCGCAGAGACACTCTGAGAGCTTCGGGCATATATTACAAAGCTTTAACGGAAGCCGGAAACGTGGAATTTATCTGGAACAGCACCGTTTGCGAGCTGCTTGCGGGAGAAAGAGTGAGCGGCGTAAGAATCAGAAACGAAAGCACGGGACAAATAAGCTCGCTTTCCTGCGACGGAGTTTTTGTAAGTATCGGCAGAGAGCCTGCAACAGACTTTCTGGCAGGTGCGGTGGATCTTGACAAAAACGGCTATATTACAGCCGACGAAACTACAAAAACAAGCGTTGACGGGGTTTTCGCCGCCGGAGATATTCGGACAAAAGCTGTCCGTCAGATAGTAACCGCAACGGCGGACGGCGCCGTTGCCGCACATTTTGCGGAAAAATATCTTTCGGAAAAGAGATAAATCACCGCCCCGCCGCAGAGCCGAATGCGAAGATTCGGCGAAGGGCGGCGGGCAAAGCCTTACAAAAGGAGACAAAAATGCAATACTTTATATCGTTTTTAGAGGGCATTATAACCTTCGTTTCACCCTGCCTTCTTCCCATGCTTCCCGTATATATTTCATATTTTGCAGGGGGAAAAGAGCGGGACACAAAAAGGGTTATAAAAAACGCCCTTGGGTTTATCCTTGGCTTTACTGTCGTTTTTATTCTGCTGGGAGCTCTTGCCGGCAGCTTCGGAAGGCTTCTCCGTGAATACTCTGCGGCCGTCAATATTATAACGGGACTTATCGTTATATTCTTCGGTCTGAATTTTCTGGGCCTTTTTCGGCTGAACATATTCAAGGGCATGAAATTTTCAAAAAAGAACGGCCTTGGCTTTTTTTCGTCCTTTCTGTTCGGCGTGGCATTTTCCGTGGGGTGGACGCCCTGCGTAGGCGCATTTCTCGGCTCAGCTCTTATGCTTGCCGCAAGCAGGGGAACGGTGTTTGAAGGCATATTTATGCTTCTGCTTTATTCTCTGGGGCTGGGAATACCGTTTTTTATCAGCGCAATACTTATCGACAGGCTGAAGGGAGCTTTTTCCTTTATTAAAAAGCATTACAATATTATTAATACGGTCAGCGGCGTTCTGCTTGTTATCGTAGGCATGCTTATGGCAACGGGACTTTTCGGCAGATTTTTAAGCATGCTGTCATAAGAGAAAAATAGAGAAATACAGGAGGAAATATGAAAAAATCGGTTAAATGGGTAGTTGCCGTCCTTCTTTTTGCGGCACTTATTGTAGGTGCGTCCGTTTTGTACGGCAAATTAAGCGATGAGTATAAAAACGATGATACTGCGGAAAACACCTCGGCTGTACCGGGCGAAACAACTGCCGCCGCAAACGCCGCGCCCGATTTTACGGTGCAGGACCTTGACGGAAGCGAAGTGAAGCTGTCGGACTTTAAGGGCACGCCGGTTGTTGTAAACTTCTGGGCTACCTGGTGCTATTACTGCAAGGAGGAAATGCCCGACTTTAACGAGGCGTACAAAAATCACCCCGAGGTGAAATTTTTGATGATAAACGCCACCGACGGGGTGCAGGAGACCGTTGAAA
This sequence comes from Clostridia bacterium, assembly GCA_029010655.1. GTDB lineage: Bacteria > Bacillota > Clostridia > Oscillospirales > CAG-272 > Avispirillum. The sequence continues at coordinate 2,491 of JAQXKW010000075.1, forward strand.
CGGCAAAAGCCTATGTTGAAAAGGAAGGCTTTGATTTTGACATTTTCTTTGATACAAATTCGGACGCCGTAAAGGCATATAATATTTCCGGCTTTCCCTCCACCTTCTTTATAGACGCTGACGGAAATCTGACGGCGCAAAGAATAGGCATGCTTGACGCACAAACGCTGGAAAAGGGAATCGGCATGATTGCAGGAAACCGGTAACTGATTTATTTAACATACGAGTTCACACATAAGGAATCTCATTATCAGAGCTGTAAAGGAGCTATTATGAATAGAACAATTAAAAAAATAACAGTCATACTGTTCGTTACATACGCATTTTTTTTAATGTACGTCTTGTTTTTTAATTCCCGGTTTGCCAATTTGACAGACTGGACGTATTGGTCTTATATAAAAAGATCAATAAATATAGTTCCCTTAAAAACTATCGGAGAATACTTTGCGAGAATAGCCGAAAACACAATAAATGTATCTACGGTTGTTAAAAACATCGTAGGCAATATTGTGGTTTTCATGCCCATGGGGTTTCTTTTGCCCTGTATATGGAAAAAACTCCGCAGACCGTTAAAAGCAATTGCCGGCGGCTTTATTATAATTCTCAGCGTTGAAATCATTCAGTTGTTCTCCACATTAGGCAGTTTTGATGTAGATGATATAATTCTAAATTTGCTTGGATTTTCCGTCGGCTTCCTGCTTTTCAAGATAAAGCCCATAAACGCCCTCTTGAAGAAACTGACCGTAATATAAATTTATATAAGCTTTTCCCACGTATTTCAGAACGCAGGCAGGATCTGCCGTAAAAGCCGTAATTTGATATGCTGTGTCAGAATCTCCTCTTTTTTCTGACAATTAAAAGCGGAACGGGGTCCTTCTTCAATTTACTGTTGAGTTTTTGCTCTGTGTCTGTTATAATTATCTTATCAGGCAAAACGGAGGTATTGCACATGAATTTGCTCCATATGAAATATGCTGTGGAAATCGCCCGGACAGGCTCTATCAGCAAAGCATCCGAAGCTCTGTATGTTGCACAGCCTAACCTATCCCGTTCCGTAAAAGAGCTTGAAGCAGATCTGGGTATCGCCATATTCGACCGCACCTCTAAGGGTATGTTTCTCACCCCCAAGGGCGAGACCTTTATAAGCTATGCCAAAAAGGTGCTCAGTCAGATTGACGACCTTGAAAAAATGTGCCGCGAGGGGCTTTCCTCAAAACAGCGTTTTTCGATTTCCGTTCCCCGGGCAAGCTATATTTCCGACGCTTTTGCGCTTTTTTCCAAGCACCTGAGCGCGGATCCTGCGGAAATTTTCTATATGGAAACAAATCCCTCCACGGCTATTAACAACATTCTCAATTCCGACTACAATTTGGGAATTATCCGCTATGCCGAAGCCTATGAAAAGCATTTCAAGGCTTTTCTTGACGAAAAAAATCTGACCTATGAGCTAATCTCCGAGTTCAAATACGTGCTGATTATGAGCAGCGACAGCCCCCTTGCGAAAAAGGAAATCATTTCCTTTTCCGACTTAAAGCCCTTTATTGAAATTTCCCACGGAGACCCTTATGTTCCGTCCCTTCCCATGAATGCTGTTCTGAAGGAGGAGCATTTAGACGACACGGACCGCCGTGTATTCATATTTGAAAGGGGCGGTCAGTTCGACCTGCTTATGGAAAACCCCGAAACCTTTATGTGGGTATCCCCCCTGCCCGAAAAGCTTCTTAAAAGATACAACCTTGCTCAGAGAGCCTGCGTTGACAACACAAAGCTTTATAAAGACGTGCTGATACACAAAAAGGACTACGTGCTGTCGGAGCTTGACAATCTGTTTATAACGGAGCTGGTTCAGTCAAAGCGCAGATGCTTCTGATATATCTCAATATATATCGGCGCTATGCAATTTTGATTATTTACATCTTTGTTTTGCCGGAGTATAATGGCGTTGCAGGTAAAAAGATATGTTTTTGAAAGCCTGTCTTTATCCTTGTTATGCAGAAACGGCAGAACAGTCAGTCGCAGACTGTTACCACCCGTTCGTATTCATTCTGCACACAAATACGGCGGCACCGAGCGGTGCCGCCGTATTTTTTGCTCTGCGCTATCGATATATCTTTTATCGATTATATCTGTATTGATAAGGGAGATATACATTTTTGGTTATTCCGTTATGAGAAGAAATATTGTATACTTTGCATGTAAAAAAGCTTTGACAAATTGCAAAAAATAATTTATAATATACGGAGGAATCCAATTATGGCACGTTTTACTCTCCCTCGTGATCTTTATCACGGCAAAGGCTCTCTTGAAGCTCTCAAAACCTTCAAGGGCAAGAAAGCAATGATCTGCGTAGGCGGCGGCTCCATGAAGCGCTTCGGCTTTTTGGACAAGGCTGAGGCTTACCTCAAAGAGGCAGGCATGGAGGTTCAGATTTTCGACGGCATCGAGCCCGACCCTTCTGTTGAAACCGTTATGCGCGGTGCTGACGCTATGCTCGCATTCCAGCCCGACTGGATCGTAGCTATCGGCGGCGGCTCTCCCATTGACGCCGCAAAGGCAATGTGGATTAAGTATGAGTATCCGGAATGCACCTTCGAGGATATGTGCAAGGTATTCGGTATTCCCGAGCTCCGCAAGAAGGCTCACTTCTGCGCTGTATCTTCCACCTCCGGTACTGCAACCGAGGTTACCGCATTCTCCATCATCACAGATTACAGCAAGGGTATCAAATATCCTATCGCTGACTTTGAAATCACTCCCGACGTGGCTATCGTTGACCCCGAGCTTGCTGAAACCATGCCCAAAAAGCTGGTTGCTCACACCGGTATGGACGCTATGACCCACGCAGTTGAGGCTTACGTTTCCACCGCAAACAGCGACTACTCCGATCCTCTCGCAATCCACGCTATCGAGATGATTATGAACGACCTTGTTGCCTCCTACAACGGCGATATGGACGCAAGAGACCGTATGCACAATGCTCAGTGCCTTGCAGGTATGGCATTCTCCAACGCTCTGCTTGGTATCGTTCACTCCATGGCACACAAGACCGGCGCCGCTTTCGCTGACTTCGGCGCACACATTATCCACGGTGCCGCAAACGCTATGTACCTGCCCAAGGTTATTGCGTTCAACGCAAAGGACGAGACAGCTAAGAAACGTTACGGCGTAATCGTTGATTACATGGGTATCGCAGACAAGAATGCGTCCGACGACGACAAGGTAGCCGCTCTTATCGCTTACCTGCGCAAGATGAACGACGACCTTAACATTCCTCACTGCATCAAGAACTACGGTGCTGACAGCTATCCCACCGAGAACGGCTTTGTTCCCGAGGAAGTATTCCTTGAGAGACTTCACGACATTGCAGTTAACGCTATCGGCGACGCATGCACAGGCTCCAACCCCCGTCAGCCCTCCGTTGAGGAAATGGAAAAACTGCTCAAGTGCTGCTACTACGACACCGAGGTAGATTTCTGATAGAGGAAACCTTCAGAATTGCTTTTCAAGGGCAATCGGACAAATTACGGCGACTCCTTAAAACGGAGTCGCCTTTTGGGCAATTATAATGATAAAGGATTTTGAAAAAAGGGACAAAAACGGGCTTACCGAGGAAGAATTCCTTGAAAATTACAGGAAAAAGAACTATCCCCGTCCGTATCTTACGGCAGATATAGTTTTATTTGACCCGAAGGCTGACAAAATACTGCTGATAAAGCGAAAAGGGCACCCTTTTCTGGGGCGGTATGCCCTGCCCGGAGGCTTTGCCTGTCAGGACGAATCAATCGAGGAGACTGCAAAAAGGGAGCTTCGGGAGGAAACGTCTGTCAAAATCTCAGAGCTTTTTCCTGTGGGACTTTACTCAAAGCCGGGGAGAGATCCCCGCGGGTGGGTTGTATCGCAGGCGTTTCTTGCTTTTGCCGACAGCTCGGAAATTGAAATTTCCGCCGGCGACGACGCCGACGGCGCCGCATGGTTTGACATACTGTACGACGGTGATGCGCCTGCATTTGTAAAGCTCGGCGAAACGGGCGAAAAGCTCTCCCTTAAAGACTCTCTCTCCTTTGACCACGGAGAAATTCTGACAGACGCACTAAAAAAAGCAAAACATATCAGAAAGGATAAAGAATATGTATAAGATTACAAGCAAAAAAGTTTTGAACCCCACTGTCACTCAGATGGAAATTGAAGCGCCGCTTGTTGCCGCAAAGGCAAAACCCGGCCAGTTCATCATTTTGAGAGTTGATGAAAAGGGTGAAAGAATTCCCCTTACCGTTGCCGGCACAAATCCCG
>JAQXKW010000076.1 GCA_029010655.1 Clostridia bacterium
CCGTCTTCTATAACGGCAAACAGCACGTCCTCGCCGTCGTCGTTTATCTCAATTGAACAGCCTGTATTTTCGCACAGCGCTTGCAGCTCCGAATTTGAAGAAATCATTTCTGCTTCCCGTCTGCCCTTACGGCAAAGGCTTTCAGAGTCAGTCAGAACATACTCCAGCATCATTTCTCCCTCGTGGGAATAATGCTCGTAGCCTGCCTTTTCCATTACATTGCCGAATGCGGAGTTTACCCATTCAACTGAGCTGTTTGAAAATATATCTCCGTTAAATCTTTCAAGATATTCCCGTGCGGGCTTTTCGCAGAAGGAATAGGTTAAAACAGATATTTCGCCCGAGGGCGTCTGAAAAGCCTCAAAGGGGACAGCAATACAGGATTCATGCGACAGTACGGCTTTTTCAAGCTCGGGATTTTCAAATTTCAGCATTTCTCCGCCGCCTTTCTCATCTTTTTGTCATTTTACAGTAATAGCATAACAGATTTATATTATTTTTTCAATAATTTGCAAAAATTATATTTAATGTTGAAATATACTGGATTTTCGTATACAATTATGCTATAATAATACGGTATATAATTTATTGAGAGGAAAATCTATGCCCACATACATTGAAAAGGCTGAAAAACTGACTTTGCCGGTTATTCCCTCCAGAGGAATCATAGCATTTCCGTCAGTTCCTTTAAGTTTTGAAATAGAAAGAGACGGTTCCGCCGCCGCATTGGACGCCGCTTCCGAGTCCGACATGTATGTCTTTCTTGTCTGTCAGAAGGATTTAAGCGTTGAAAATCCAACTCCTGCGGATTTATACGAAACGGGAACCGTTTGTAAAATTAAGCAGTCCGCAAAAGCTCCCGACGGAATTATACGTGTAGTGGCTGAGGGCGTTTGCAGAGGTACTGCTGTTTCATTTACCGGAGTCGGCGAGGCAATGTTTGCGGAAATTGTCACCAAAACAATAACCTTAGGCTCCGATGAAAAAAATGCCAAGTTTGAAGCATTAATCAGAGAAGCGATTACTTCTCTTGAGGGTATGCTCACATACCTTCCCGCCGACAGCACAAATATACTCCTTGCCGCAAAGTCCCTGAAAAATCCGGGTCAGCTTGCAGATTTCATAGCTTCAAGCGTGCTTGTAAAAACCGAGGACAAACAGCAAATTCTTGAAATCTTCCACCCTGTGGAGCGTCTGGAAGCCCTTATTGTTATTATCGAAAAGGAAACAAACCTTCTCCGGCTTGAAATGAAAATTCATAAAAAGGTCAGGGAAGCTATTGATGATAACCAGCGGGACTACTATCTCCGTGAACAGCTTAAAGTAATTCAAAGCGAGCTGGGCGGCGACATCGAGGACGAGGCGGACGAGTACTACGACAAAATAGACGCCGCAAAGCTTCCCGACGAGGTGAGAGAAAAGCTCTATAAAGAGGTGTCCCGTCTCTCAAAGTCTCCCTTCGGCAGTCCCGAAGCAACGGTGCTTCGCAACTATCTGGACGTATGCCTTGAAATTCCCTTTAACAAATTTACAGAGGACAGAATAGACGTTGCAAAGGCAAAGAAAATTCTTGACGCAGACCACGACGGGCTTGAAAAGCCCAAGGCAAGAATACTTGAGTATCTTGCAGTAAAACAGTTAAATCCCCAGCTTGACCACCAGATCATCTGTTTTGTAGGCCCTCCCGGGGTGGGAAAAACCTCTCTCGGTGCATCTATAGCAAGGGCCATGAACAGAAAATTCGTAAGGGTTTCCCTGGGCGGAATTAAGGACGAAGCGGAGATCAGAGGACACAGAAAAACCTATGTTGCCGCAATGCCCGGAAGAATTATAACTGCTCTTACTCAGGCAGGCTCTATGAACCCCGTTATGCTTTTGGACGAGGTTGATAAGCTCTGCTCTGACATGAGAGGCGACCCCGCCTCAGCACTCCTTGAGGTGTTCGACGGCGAACAAAACAAAAATTTCAGAGACCATTTCGTAGAAATGCCTTGCGATTTGTCAAAAATAATGTTTATAACAACGGCGAATACCACTGACACTATTCCCCGTGCGCTCCTTGACAGAATGGAGATTATTGAGCTAAACTCCTACACAAAGAACGAAAAGCTGGCAATAGCCGAACATCACCTTATTCCCAAGCAGCTGAAACGCCACGGTGTAACAAAGCGAAATATTCGCATATCGGACACAGTTGTGGGAGAAATAATAGACGGGTATACCAGA
>JAQXKW010000077.1 GCA_029010655.1 Clostridia bacterium
GGTATAAATACAGTATTCGGCGGCGAAGCCGCCGCACACAGGGGGATGCTTTTGCATCCCCCTGTCATTGCGAGGGGGCATAGCACCCGTGGCAATCTCTACATGCGATTTGATGGCACCTTCCGTCAACGGAAAAGCGAATGGTATAGTTTGCCTCCCTTGTGTAAAGGGAGGGGGACCACGAAGTGGTGGAGGGATTGTCTTTGGTATGACGTTGGGAAACAACAATCCCTCCGTCACGGCATACGCCGTGCCACCTCCCTTTGCACAAGGGAGGCTTTCGGCGGGAGCAAGACGGCGCCCTACGGGTATTCTGTCACCGCTCCGTCTATGCACTGCACCTACGCGGTCATTGCGAGACGGGCGTAACGCCCGTCGTGGCAATCCTTACTAACGGTTTTACAAGTCGGGGCGTCTGTAATCTGCTTGCCTCCTGCTCCCTCCCCTCGGCATCATTATGATGCCGAAATGAAGAAAGAGGAAACCGAAAAGCCTTCTACATAAAGACGAGCAATAACACAAGTAAGGATTGCCACGGACGGCATTATGCCGTCCTCGCAATGACAGCGCAAGTGCTTGGCAACGGTCAAAGGTGCCTGCAAATCATTCGTAGAGATTGCCGAGGGTGCTTGCACCCCTGCAATGACACGGGGGACGCTTTTGCGCCCCCGTGTGCGGCGGCTTCGCCACCGCCCAGCCGCCGCTAGCCGCTAGCCGCTAGCCGCCAGCCGCTCAACACGCTATCCCCACTCCATAAAAAAATTTATAATAATTTTCCAAAACCCTTGACAAATTGTCTTGACTATCGTATACTGAAACCGTAGACAAATTGTAGAAGAAGGTGGCGCCCATGAAAACAAAACATCTTGAAAGGCTCGCAGATTCAGAGCTTGATATTATGCGGGTCCTGTGGAAAAGCGAAAAACCGCTTAAAGCCTCGGAAATAACAAAGCTTCTGTCCGGTGAGCGGTCGTGGAAAACGCAAACGGCACACGTTTTGCTGGGCCGTCTGTGCGACAAAGACTATATTGACGCAGACAAAAGCGGATATTCGCACGTCTTTTCCGCAAAAATCAGCGAGGAGGAGTATTTTGCCGCCGAGTCCGAAATACTTATAGGAAGAATGGAGGGCACCGTTACAGGTCTTGTAGCCTCTCTTATTGAAACGAACTCCATAACCGACGAGGAAATTTCGGAGTTGGAGGCATTGCTCAGAGAAAAGAAAAGGGGTCAGTAATGAAAACATTAATAACGTCATTTCTTATTATGACGGCGATTATGTCCTTAGTCATTGCAGGGCTTCTCGTGTTTTTGAAGCTGTTCGGGAAAAAGCTGTCGGCTCGGTGCAGGTATCTTTTGTGGAAAGCCGTAATAATCCAGCTTTGTATTCCTCTGCCGCTTGTATCGTTGGCATTGAATTCTCTGCCGTCAAGCGCCGCATCTGCTGTCAGCGAAACGGCGGTGGCAGGCAGTGTTTCGGAGTACGCTTCAAGACTTTTGGACAGCGCAGAAAAAAGCCTTGCGGCGGCGGTAACACCCAAGCCCTTGCAGGGCTCTCAGGCACAGCTGTCGGGGGAGAGCGCACAGCAGTCCGGCACGCAGACGGAACCCCCCGCCCCCGTGCAAAATGAAGCGTCAGTCCCCGAATCCCCCACCTCGCCCGAAAAGACGGTGACGGAGACGGAGACGGCGGAAACCGGCAACCCTTCGGCGAATTTTTCGGCTGACCCGCTTATAATTGCCGTGGCGGTGTGGGCGGCGGGAGCGGTAATCGTTATTTCCGTGTCCTTTATAAGATACGGCAGATTTTCGGCGCTTCTGCGGCTGATGGAAAAAAACAGCGTAATAAAGCCCCTGTCGGGGGAGTTTTCGGAAATCTATCTTGAGGCGTGCGCCGAAAAGAGCATAAAGAATCCGCCGAAGCTGTATGTTTCGGAAATTCCCATGTCCCCTGTGCTTGCGGGATTTTTCAGCCCCCGTATCGTAATTCCCAGAACGGAGCTTGACAGAAAACAGCTCAAGGCAATAATATCCCACGAGCTTATCCACCATAAGCGGCGGGATCTTATTATGAAGCTCTTGTCAGAAATTTCCACCGCAGTATTCTGGTTTAACCCGTTAGTGTACGCCGCCGCAAAAAATCTTTCAAAAGAAACGGAGCTTTCCTGTGACGAGGAGGTGCTTCGGGACTGCGACGGAGAGGAAAGAATATCCTACGGGGAAGCCATGCTGGAAATCGTCAAAAAGTGCCGACATTCAACCGTGCCGTATATATCAGCCTTTCATTCCGCCTCAAAGGGCAAGCGAAATAAGGAGAGATTTATGAATATTATCGACGGTAACAAAAAACGCCGAGGTATCGGCATAATAGCGGCAGTTCTTGCAATTTGCATCTTTGCGGGAGGAATTGCCGTATGTGCAAAATATGTGGGCAGTATCATAACCGATGATAAGGAAAAACAGCCCGAAGAAATAATCGATAACCCCAACGGCGAGCTGTGGGTGGTTCCCGAAAAGCTCAGCTACGTCACGGAAAATCCGAATAAAAAGGGAGACTACGCCTTCTATGAAGCCGCCTTTTCCTTTGATAACGGGAAAATCACCGTTGAAAGAACGAAAAACGGCAAGGACGACAGATATTTTGAGTTCGTAACGGAAAACGGAAAGCTCCTGTCCGTTACCGCATACGACGTGTCGGAGGTTGAGGAGCATTTCTGCGGCAAATTTGAGCAGACATGGACGGACGGAAAGCTGACCGGGGAAAAATATACTGAGGCAGACGGCGTCACCACATATTTCAAAGTCTGTGAATACGACGGCGAAAAGCTCATTCGCAGTGAGACAGAACGGAAAAGAACGGGCGAAATCACGGAGTTGCTGTACGAATACGACGGTCAGGGAAGAATAATAACCTTAAACACCATTGCCCGTTACAGTCTTGGCGAACCCCGAGAAAACCGAGCGGTAACGAGCCATGCATATGAAGCTTCAAAGGAAACAATAACAAGAGACGGCGAGCTTTTGCAGGAGATTTTCTATAACGATGAGGGGAATATTATTTCTGAGTATAATGCTTCGGGACCCGAATTGTTTTTTGATTATGACGAACAGGGCAGATATATCGGTCAAAACGGCAGCGTGGATTCAGGCTACCGCACAACCGTGTCCTATTATAAAGATACAAATTTAGCTATAAGAACCGAGGAATATATGAACGGGGAAAAAACCGCATGGCGTTACTTTGACCCCGAAAAGCTCATATCGGAAACCTCCTCCGGTATAAAAATTCAGTGGAGAAATTCCACGGAAAGCGACCGGAACACAGCCTGCGTTCTGTTGGATGTTGAGGGAGAAGCGGCAGCAAACGAAAACCTGTCCCTGTTAAGCACCGGAGCGTGGATAGAAAATATTCTGTCCGATACAGACCTTGCCGGCAACAGCGAAAGGTTTTCATACTCTGACGGAAGCCGTTCGGTGACTATGAAATTCAGCGCGCTGTTTGACAAGCTCACATACGATGAAATTCCGTTGGAAACGCCCGCCGCCGTCACCGTAGACCTGCCGGATTATATAACCTGCACGGGAAGTCTTGAAGGTTTTCCGTCATACTCTTTTGAAAAGAACAAAACCTCCCCATGTATGAGCTTCAAAATCGGGAAATTTGACAAGGATTTTGTTTTTGACGAAGATGTGGCAAAATCCGATCCTTGGGCTTATATGCCGGAACTGCCGGAAAACACCGGAATCGGCGGATTATTTATGGACGAAAGCTATGTTCCGTCGCAGGTTATGACATCGGAAAAGGGCTATGAATATGTGACCTATACAAAAACCAACAGCAACAGCTATGTTTCATTCGTCTATATGCGCCTTTCCGACGAGCATATACTGCGGTTTACTATTGAAGATTTTATCGAGCGGCAGGTCAATTTGCAGAATATTATCGATTCAGTCACCTGCGATATAAAGTAACGAGCTGTTGACAGTGCAGCAATAAGGAAAATAAAAAGGCGGCAAAGCCGCCTGCAAAAGCGGAGTACCCCTCCGCTTTTGTTATTGGAAAACAGTATTATGGCGCAAATCCCATTGGAATAAAACGGTATTAGGCGGCAAAACTGCCTGTCTGTCATCTATCCGTAAATCTTAACTCGCTAGCCGCTAGCCGCTAGCTGCTAGCTACTAACCGCTGACTTTATCCGTATACTTCTCCAAAGCCATTACCAAAATCGGTATAAGAACGATTTGCAGAATTATGCCGGGGACGGCGTTTGTAAATGCTCCCGCAATAAACGCAGATATGCCGAATTCAGCCTTGCCCAGACCGTACATTACGGCGCGGACAATCCCCCAAACCGCTCTGCCCGAAAGCATGGCGACGATAAGCGAAACATATATGTAAGGCTTTTTCTTCGGTAAAAAGCGGTACAAAAGTCCGCAAACCAACCCGTAAGTCGCCAGCTCAAAGCTCATAGCCACACCGATAGGCATAAGGGGCGGCATGCCGAACATGAAAAACCTGAGAATGGGAGCCACAGCCCCTACCGCCAGACCGTAAAGGGGACCGCAGAAAAAGCCGCAGAGAATAACGGGTATGTGCATAGGGCAAAGCATGTTGCCAAACTGCTGAAGCTGTCCCGTCAGAAAGGGAAGAACCAAAGCGAGAGCGAGGAACATGGCTGAAAGAATCATTTTGAAAAGATTTTTGCGTTTCATAAAAACCTCCGTGGGCGTTTTCCGTATTATAGCATACCGTGCAGAATTTTGCTATATAAATGGATACGAAAAACTTTCAGCGTCGAAAAAGTCGAGTGAAAAACCGGGGAGAAAAACGGCGAAAAGGAGCGTAGTATAAAAGGCGAAGGCGAAAACCGCCGAACAAATAATTACTGCGCAATGGATGAAAGGGAATTGAGGTATGGCGAAAATGACATATTTTAAGGCATTTACAAGCTATCGGGAAAGCATTTTACCGCTGTCGGACGCCGAAAGGGGCAGGCTGTTTTGGGCATTGTTGGAATATACCGAAACCGGCAAAATCCCCGAGCTTTCGGGGAATGAGCGGTTTATTTTCCCCACAATGAAAGGTCAGATTGACCGGGACGAGAAAGCGTACGAGACAAAATGCGAAAGACTTTCGGAGAACGCAATAAAACGCCACAAAAAGGCGGCAGACTCGGACGAAAATATGCAATTGCATGCAAATGCAGGCAAGGATAAGGATAAGATAAAGGTAAAGGAGAAGAAAAAGAATAAAGAAAAAGATATTATTACATATACCGATACACCGTCACAGACACCGTCACTTGAAGAAATAGAGGAATATTGCAGAGCAAAAAAGCTGTGTGTAAATCCGAAACGCTTTTATGATTACTATTCAAAGCATAACTGGCGCACATCGGAGGGCGAGGTAGTTGACGATTGGTATTCGCTGGCGGAAAACTGGAGCAGAACGGAAAAAGACGAAAAAAGCGCAGAGGGAAAAAGAGTAAGCTTTGACACGGACGATTTCTTTGAAGCGGCGCTGAAAGCCGCAAGGACACAGATCACAGTGTAAAAAAGCCCCGAAAGCCGAAGCCTTCGGGGCGACAGAGCAAATTTTTAGTTTATGCCATGGAGCGAGCCAATGCGGCGATGTCTCCCACCCCGTCCAGCACAACGCTGGGGCGGTAGGCATAGGTTTTAAGAGTTTCCATTGTGGAAACGCCGGAAAGCACCAGCACTGTGGACATGCCACTTTCCATGCCGGAGATTACATCCGTGTCCATTCTGTCACCCACCATAACGGCGTCGGCGGAGTGGCAGCCAAGCTTTCTCAGCCCTGTCCGCATCATCAGCGGATTGGGCTTTCCGCAGAAATAAGCCTGCGTTCCCGTTGCCATTTCAATGGGCGCAATAAGTGCACGGCAGGCAGGGGCAATGCCGTTTTCAACAGGACCCGAAACGTCGGAATTTGCGCCGATAAGCTTGGCGCCCGCCATAACCAGATTTGTGGCTTTGGTCAGGGTGTCCAGGGAATATGTGCGACCCTCGCCCACAACCACATAGTCGGGATTTACGTCATTCATGGTAATACCGGCGTCGTAAAGGGCATTCAGCAACCCTGCCTCGCCGATGGCGAAAACAGAGCAGCCGGGCGCTTGCTCCCTTAAAAAAGCCGCCGTTGCAAGAGCGCTTGTATAGAAACGCTCCTCCGGAACATCAAGTCCCATGCGGCAGAGCTTTTGGTTCAGCTCCTTAGGCGTATATCCGCTGTTGTTGGTCAGAAACAGGTATTCCTTTTTCTCCTCACGGAGCCAGTTAATGAAATCCGCAACGCCGGGCAAAAGCTGATTTCCGTGATAGATAACGCCGTCCATATCACATATAAAGCCCGTCTTTTTGTTAAAGTCAATGCAGTTCTTTTTAGCGTTCATAAATGCTCCTTTGCCGCAGCAGTATTTGAAA
>JAQXKW010000078.1 GCA_029010655.1 Clostridia bacterium
CATACGGGTTATTGCCCATAAAGAACGGCGAAAAGTGTCAAAACGGCGGGTGCAAGACGGCGCCCTACGCCTGAAACGCCCGTAGAGATTGCCGAGGGGCGTTGCCCCCACCTGTGTGCGGCTTCGCTCGTCAGCGCCCCCATCACCGTGCTCCGCAAAACAGTCTGCGTTTATATGCGTGCACCTTGATTTTACTTGGGCATTATGTTATAATGCTATTTAGTAAAGAACTGTAAAAAAACCCTGACCCGATACGGGACGAGCTCTGCCGCCCGCGACAGGCGCGCCCGTTTGAACGAATATTGAAAGGATTTGATGCAAGTGAAGAAGGACGAGCCTATGATTTCGGATAAACCCATGACTTCTTTGTTTTTGTCCCAATCGTATATCGACGCTTGGGAGGACTATAAAAGGTCCTTGGTCCGTTCCGATTTTCCCGTATGGGATTATGTTATTCTGACTGCTTCAAACGACCGGCAGGCAGAGGGCTTCAATGCACAGATCGAAACGAGACGGGAGAACAATTTGCTCCCGAAAAAAACCCATTTTGCCGTAATTCCCGACCCCGACGGAAAAAGAGTCGGCTCGGGAGGGGCAACCCTCGGCGTTATCAGATATATTGCAGAGCGGGAAAACAGTGCGGATTTTGACCGTCTGCGTATTCTTGTTATCCACTCCGGAGGAGACAGCAAGAGAGTTCCGCAGTATTCCGCCTTGGGAAAGCTGTTTTCGCCTGTTCCCCATGAATTGCCCGACGGCAGATCGTCAACGCTTTTTGACGAATTCATGATTTCAATGTCAACCGTGCCCGGAAGAATAAGAGAGGGCATGCTTTTGCTGTCCGGCGATGTGTTGCTTCTCTTTAATCCTCTGCTGATAGATTATTCGGGTAGCGGTGCCGCCGCAATTTCCTTTAAGGAGGATGCGGAAACCGGAAAAAATCACGGAGTGTTTCTCAGGGGCGAGGACGGAAACGTTAAGAAATGTCTCCAAAAGCAGTCGGTTGAGGTACTGCGTGCGGCAGGCGCCGTCAATGACAGAAACTGTGTTGATATAGATACAGGCGCCGTTATATTCTCAAAAGAAATGCTGAAATCGCTTTACGGACTTATTTGCGAAAACGGCAAGGTGACAAAGGCGTCTTTTGAAAGATTTGTAAATGAAAAGGTGAGACTGTCCCTTTATGCGGATTTTCTGTATCCGCTGGGGACGGACGCTGACCTTGACTCCTTCCTTCTGGAAAAGCCCGAGGGCGAAATGTGCGATGAACTGCTTTGTGCAAGAAAAGCGGTCTTCAGTTCTCTGCGCCCCTACCGCATGAAGCTGTTGCGCCTTGCTCCCGCTAAGTTTATCCATTTCGGAACAAGCAGGGAAATACTTGCGCTGATGAGCTCAGGCGTTGAGGAGTATAAAGAGCTGGGCTGGAGCCGTCAGGTGAACAGCAGCTTTACCGGCGGCGCCGCCGGGTATAACAGCGTAAGCTCGGGGCAGAGCATTTTCGGAAAGAACTGTTATCTTGAGGACAGCTATGTGAACAGCGGCTGTACCGTGGGGGATAACGTCATTCTGTCATATATAGACATTCATTCGGGAAAGCGGATTCCGTCAAATGTGGTGCTCCACGGGCTGAAGCAAAAGGACGGCAAATTTGTTGCCCGAATTTACGGCATAAACGATAACCCCAAGGGCGGGGCAGGGGATGCGCTTCTTGATGGCACCCTTGAAGCATTTATGAAGCAGTATGACGTTGCCGAAACCGAGCTGTGGGAGGCGGGCTCCCCTCACAGCATATGGACGGCAAAGCTGTACCCCTGCTGTGCGGGTATTGACTCTGCGGTTGATTCTGCCTTGAATTTTTACGGTCTTATGCACGGGGACGGCGATATATGCTCCTGGAAAAAGGCGGAGCGAAAGAGCCTTTGCTCCGGCTTCAATGAAGCGGACTCAAGGGCTATTATTGACTGGGACGCACGTATGGGAGATCTTGTTCGGATGGACAGGATTTTGAAGCTCATAAAGGCAGGAAGACCGGCAAAAGAGGGTACTGCCCTGCTTTGCTCCGATCATCTCACTCCCATTCAGGAGCGGTGGATGGAAACCCATCTCGCCTCCGCCGATTTTTCGGAGAAAATACGTCTTTATTACTACGTGGGCACGGCGCTGGGAGGCTCTGAGGGCGACAGGCTTATCAGAGAAAGCTTTAACTGTATAGGCGAGACGGTTAAAAAAAGTCTTGCAGGACAGATAAAGTCCCATGATGAATGCAGAATTGTCACAGATTGCCATACGGTAAAACTGCCCCTGAGAGTCAACTGGGGCGGCGGCTGGAGCGATACACCGCCATATTGCAACGAAATGGGCGGAACTGTCCTTAATGCGGCAATAAAGCTTAACGGGGATTATCCGGTAGAGGTAACGCTGAAAAAAATACCTCAGCGGAAAATCGTGTTTGACAGTCGGGATATGGATGTGCACGGGGAGTTTGAGTCAGTAAAAGACCTACAATCCACCGGCGACCCGTACGATCCCTTTGCGCTCCAGAAGGCGGCGCTTCTCGCCTGCGGAATTATCCCCACACAGGGAGGGGACCTGGACTGCATACTGGAACGTCTCGGCGGCGGCTTTGAGCTTCACTCGGAGGTAACAGGCGTGCCCAAGGGGAGCGGTCTCGGTACAAGCTCTATCCTTGCGGCGGCTTGCGTTAAGGCACTGCTTGAGTTTGTAGGAATCGAGTACACCGAGGAGACTCTTTACAGCACGGTTCTCGTGATGGAGCAGATAATGTCCACAGGCGGCGGCTGGCAGGATCAGGTGGGCGGAATTACCTGCGGCTTGAAAATGATAACGTCTGCCCCCGGAATAACCCAGAATCTGAAGGTTGAACACATTGAGCTGAGAGAAGACGCATGGAATGAGCTGAAAGAGCGGTTTGTCCTTATATATACAGGTCAGAGGAGACTTGCAAGAAACCTGCTCCGTGACGTTGTAGGACGTTATATGGGCAACGAGCCGGACGCTTTGTTTGCTCTTAACGAAATTCAGAAAACGGCGGCTTTGATGAGCTTTGAGCTGAAGCGCGGAAATATCGATGAATTTGCAAGACTTCTCCGCCGTCATTGGGAGCTTTCCAAAAAGCTGGATTCGGGAAGCAGTAATACGCTGATAGACCAGATTTTCAAGAGCATTGCCCATATGACCGACGGCGAAATGATTTGCGGTGCAGGCGGCGGAGGCTTTCTTCAGGTTGTCCTGAAAAAAGGAGTCACCAAAGAAGCAGTCCACGAGCGATTGAAGGATGTGTTTTGCGATTCCGAAATCGACGTATGGGATTGCGAGCTTGTATAATTAATCGGTTGTCCGTCAGGACGTGAAAACGGGGCATACGATAAAAAAGCGGCATTTTGCCGCTTTTTTGATAGCTGTGAATGCAATGTAGTAGCTTTGCCTCCAAAGATATGTAATTGTTTTTAATTTTTCAGTATTTTAACAAAATATGCCTGACTTTTCGGTAATAATATATTATACTGTTGTCAGAAGAAAGGAGTATTCACATGAAAAAGAAAACGGGATTTATACTTCTGGGAGTTGGGGCGGCGGTAGGAGCGGCTGCGGCTGTTGCCTCCGTCACATCAAAGCAGGTAACAAAAAATCTTGTGGGCGAGGCTCTTGACCGCAACGAGCCGCAGGTCGTAAAGAACATGACCGTAAAGCTCATGGACTCTTATATGCAAAAGGAACCGTACAAAAGTGCGCTTTCCCTGTCGGAAAAGCTTGAGAATACGCCCACGGAAACGGTGGAGCTTGAGTCGGAGGACGGAATTCGGCTTATAGGGCACTGGTATCCGGCAGAAAAGCCCCGTCGAATAATTCTTGCCATGCACGGCTGGCGTTCCACATGGGCAAGAGATTTCGGTGCAATTTCCGACTTCTGGCATGATAACGGCTGTTCCGTGCTGTATGCGGAGCAGAGAGGGCAGGGCAACAGCGGCGGCGAGTATATGGGTTTCGGAATGACGGAAAGACACGATTGCCTCGGCTGGGTCAGGTGGATATGCGAGAATACGGATGAGTTGCCCATATACCTTGCGGGTATTTCCATGGGTGCCGCCACCGTGCTTATGGCGTCGGGACTTGACTTGCCGGAGAGGGTTCACGGAATTATAGCCGACTGCGGCTTTACCTCCGCAGAGGATATTTTCCGTCACGTAACAAAGAATACCTTGCACCTTTCCTATAATCTGCGCCGTGCGGACGTTGAAGCCATATGCCGCGAAAAAATCCGGTATGGCGCCGAGGATTATACTACCCTTGACGCACTTCGGGTAAACACCCGACCCGTGCTTTTCATACACGGAACGGACGACTCCTTTGTTCCAGTTGCCCACACCTACGAGAATTACAAGGCGTGCAAGGCGGAGAAGCGATTGTTTGTAGTACCCGGTGCCGACCACGGGGGCAGTTATCTGGTGGATAAAGAGGGCTACGAGCGAGAGGTGCTTGATTTCTTCGGAAAATACGACGGCGGATATAAAAAAGAGTAGCGGTAATTGTTGCAAAACGGCATAAAATATGATAAACTGTGTAAAAAAGGAGGTATATCCATGCTTGACAATATAAGTAAACTGTTGACCGGCGATATGCTGAGAGCTCTGTGCGATATGGGGCACGGAGAGACAATTGTAATTGCGGACGCCAATTTTCCGGCGGATTCCCTGTCGGATAAGGTGCAGAGATGCCCGGGAATGAATGTTTCCGACGTGCTTTCGGCAATTATCGACCTTTTTCCCATAGACGTGGCATATACGGAAAACCCCGCAATCGTAATGGAGCTTACAGAAGGAGATAAGGCAAAGAGAATGCCCACTCCCGAGGCGTGGGGTGATTATGAGAGAATTTTTCATAAGAGATACCCGGAGCTGAAATTGGGCAGGGTAGAACGGTACGATTTTTATGAGCTTTCAAAAAAAGCCGCAGTTGTATTCGTTACCGGCGAGGACCGTCTTTACGGAAATATTTTGCTTACCAAAGGGTGCGTAATCTGATGATAAATACGGGAGACAGGGAATATACGGTAGCTCGGTTCAAGGACCGTGAAAGCGTAGATTTCGGCACGGCTGAAACTGCTCAGATTGCCGCATACAGATGGGAAAACAACGGAATAGAGTACGAGGCTTTCGGTCAGCTTGCTTATGCGGAGAACTACGGCTTTGTATGCCGTATGGCTTGCAGGGAAGAAGAGCCCTGGGCGCAGTACAAAAACGACGGAGAGGACGTATATCTTGACTCCGCTCTTGAGTTTTTCGGACAGTTCACAGGCGAAGGGTATGTAAACTGCGAGAATAACGCCTTGGGAGTGCGCCTCCAGCAGTTCGGAAAAAACAGGTTTGACAGAGTTCCCGTATGGGAAAAGCTCCCCGAGGGCTTTCCCGTTGCGGCGGGAAGAGACGGAGATATGTGGACTGTTACCGTTGAGCTTCCTTTAGATAAGCTGAAGGTGTTTTACAAAAACATTGATAACGGTACCTTCAAAAAAGGTTACAGGTTTACGGGAAACTTTTATAAAACCGGTCTTGACCCCAAAAGCGGGGAAAGCCACTACGGAATGTGGCACGAAATTAAAAATGAAACAGCCGATTTTCACCTGCCCGACAAATTCGGACAGTTTGTGATGGGCTGAGAGGGCAAAAACCGAAATGAATACTACGAAAGAGGAAATAACCGCCGGAAACAGCCCTGCCGTCCGAGGGACAGCGGCAGGGCGGATTTTAATGCTTGCCACGGCAGTTCTGTGGGGGCTGGCAGGCGTCTGCGTTAAATCCATAGGCTGGGGCACCATGTCCGTTGTGGCGGCACGAAGCGTTATATCGCTTGTAATGCTTTTGATTGTCAAGCGCACGGTGAAGGTCCGTATTACGTTTTGGAATGTAATGGGCGCCGTTATGATGAGCGCAACGGGCATGCTGTACGTTCAGTCCATAAAGCTGACCACTGCGGGAACGGCAATCGTTTTGCAGTACATAGCCCCGATTCTTGTGTTGCTGTTTGCGGTGCTTTTTCAGCACAGAAGGGTGAAAATCTCCGAGCTGCTTATTACCGCCGCAGTTTTCGGAGGAATAGTTCTTTCCTTTGCGGACGACCTTGACGCAACCCACGTTATGGGGAACATTTTGGGGCTTGCCTCCGGCTTTACCTTTGCAGGGCAGATTATTATAATGAACCGCCCCGACACGGATTCGGAGGATTCGCTTCTTATAAGCTGTTTTCTCAGCCTGATAATTTCTCTGCCGTTCGTGTTCTTTGACCAAAATCTCGTGTTCGATGTGAAGAATATCGTTTGGGTGCTGATTTTAGGGGTGTTCCAGTACGGGCTTGCCAACGTGCTGTTCGGCTTCGGAATACAGAAGGTGGATAAGGTGGAAGCGTCGCTTATTCTCACTATTGAGCCTATTTTCAACCCCATTCCCGTTGCAATCTTCTGCGGCGAGAAAATGGGACCCCTTGCAATCATCGGATTTGCGATAGTAATCTTCTTCGTAACTCTGTTTGGACTCCTTCCTAAAATTGAAGCGAAGCTAAACTCACGAAAAGCATAAAACGACAGGGTGCCGTTTTCGGCACCCTCAGAGTGAAGACAAAGCGGTCAGACCGCCAATATAATATAAGGCAAAAAATACTAAGTTAAACTAAACTAACAATTTGCAAATAGACGGAAGAATATTTAACGGCAGGCTGAAAATGCCTGCCGTTATTGGCTTTCGGCGCTTTCGCCCTCTGGCGTACCTTTGTACGCCGACGAGCGGCGAAATCACCGAATCTGCCTCCCTTTGTATTTCTCTGCCAGCCTGATGACTGACTTTGTCCTGTCATCAGGCTGAGGGTGCCGAAAAAGTACGGCACCCTGTTTTTTTGGCACTTTCTTTGAAAAGAAAGTGCCTCAAAGAAACTAAGAAGGGAATATATAATCCTCTTGAACAATTAACCGCCGAGAGCAAAAAAACGTTGTTCTCGGCGGTGTTTATTGCCCGTTACTATGCAAAAAATGAGAGTCTAATCACAAAATGAGATATTGTTATTTTTCTTTGTTACGGCTAAAATATAATCGTAAGCTTACGAAAAACAAAAAGGAGATTAATTTATATGAACTCAACTGTGTTTTCCGAAAATATGAAAAAATTCAGATTAGCAAAAAAATACACACAGGAAGATGTTGCTGAAAAGCTTTGCTTAACTGCTCAAAGCGTATCAAGATGGGAGTGTGGAAATTCTCTGCCAGATGTACTGCTGCTTCCCGAAATTGCCAAGCTTTACGGTGTTATGGTAGATGACCTTTTCAAAAAACAGTCCGTGGCTTATGACAATTATGCTCAAAGATTGTCGGCACTTTATGAAATAAGCAAAGACCCCGAGGATTTTTTGAGATGCCGTCTTGAATATCAGAAATTGATGAGACTGGGTGAATTGTCGATGCTCGACAAATGGATGTATGCATGGATCCATATGGCTATGATGTATTTTTGCAAAGAAGAAGCGCTCAAATGGTTTGACGAAGTCTTAACTGACAAAACACAAAAAAATTCTCTTCCGTATAGAAGAGCAGCTTCCATGAAACAAGATATGCTGTTTTCTTTCGGTAAAGGTGAAGAAGTGATTGCGCAAAGACAGCATGAAATGGATGAAGCAGGGGGAGCGCTTGACGAGCGAGAGTGGATCTTGCTTATAGAAGCATATGAGTTGGCAAAGCAATATGAAAAGGCGCTTTCGGTTTGTAAGGAGGCAATGGAAAAGTATCCTGATAATTGGGAATTATGTTGTTGTGCCGGATTAGTCTGTTCCGATATGGGAAAATATAATGAAGCTATTACTTACTATGAAAAAGCAGAAAAAATAGGTACGTATTTTTGCGATGAAAAGTATGCTCTCGCTATGTGCTATCGAGAACTCGAAAAATTCAAAGAGGCATATCAGATTTATTTGGAAATTGCGGATATTCACCGCAAAAACGGATATGACGTAGAGGCTGAGCAGGCTTTAGGGTACGCAAAGGAGATTGAAGATAAAATAAAACAATAACTTTGTTGTAATTGATGTACGTTTGGCATTTGTGTCTGCAAATGCAGTGCCTGTCAAGAAAAGCGGACGAAGAATTATTTGAGTTCTTCGTCCTTTTCCTGTCGGTAGGTAACGTATTATATTGAATTTCAAAAACTGTCCTTAAGTGTATGTGCCATACGGGAGCGCCGTTTTACATACACAGATTAAATTAATAAGACACGATAGTCTTTTTATTTCCGCCGATGTAGTCGCGGTCGAGAGACAGAACGCCGTTATCCATACGGAAAATTCTGTCCGCCTTTTCCGCGATAGAAAGGTCATGGGTAACCATGAGAAGCGTCTGCTTTCTGGTTTCTCTGATCTTCATAAGCAGGCGGAGCACCTCGTCCGCATTGGTACGGTCAAGGTTACCGGTAGGCTCGTCTGCAAACAGCATCTGAGGGTTGTTAATAAGCGCACGGGCGATAGCAACTCTCTGGCACTGACCGCCGGAAAGCTCGGAGGGCAGGTGGTGAAGTCTGTCGGAAAGACCGAGGGTTTCCACCAGCTCGCGGAGAGACTCCTGATAGCTTGCGTCGGGCTTGTTGCACATAACGGTGGGGAGCAGGATGTTCTCAAGAGCGGTGAACTGAGGGATAAGGTTGTGCTTCTGATAAATGAAGCCCATCTTTTCGCCTCTGAAGCGTCCCAGCTCGTCTGCGCCCATCTTGGTGATGTCCTGGTTGTCGATAATGATTCTTCCCGCATTTGCACGGTCAAGACCTGCGCAGATGTGGAGGAAGGTGGATTTACCGGAACCGGAGGAACCGATGATTGCAACGAATTCACCTTTTTCTATTTTGATGTTCGCACGGTTGACTGCGGTGATGACTGAGTCTGACTGTCTGTACTGTTTAATAACGCTTTCAGTCTGAAGCATGTATTCTGTAGTAGCCATTATTTATTCCTTTCCTTCGTTAGGTTGTTATTTCACGTTTATTCGTCGTCCTTGACGCCGGAGCCGCCGTTCTCAAGAGAGTAGCGGTTTTTGAAGTAGCTCTTGTAAGGAATGTAAGCTGAGAAGAAGCCGCAGCCCACAGACATTACAACAGAGATTACCAGCGCATACCAAGGCATATAGAACGTATATCTTACGTATTCTCCTGAGAAGCCGGGAACCACTACGTTGTATATATAGAACATAGCGTAGCTTGCGATATAGCTGAGCAGGATACTTACTATAAGCGACATGAATGCCATGCTGAGTCCGCCCATAAGGTATATCTTTCTGATATCGGAGCCGTTGGCGCCCAGGGACTGTATGACGTTGAATTCCTTCTCACGCTTGTAGTAGTACTGAATCTGTGAGAAGAACCAGATGATAGGTGAAATACAAAGGATAAGAATTGAGATAGCGATATACAGCTCGTTGTAATGCTCATCGCTCTGTATGCTCTTTTTGGTGAGCTGATTCAGGTCGTTGACCACAATGGAGCCCACCTTGCTGAGACCGTCGCCTGCAATCATTTCACGGAGGGAGTCCTCAATGAAGGTGATATGCTTGGCAGAGAGCTGGAACACACTATTGTCGGAACGGACGGGGCTGTAAGTGTAAATGTTCAGCGTTGTTGCAACGGGCGATCTTCCCGTAACCGTCTCATATGTATCGTTCAGCATATAAACGGGAACGCTTCCGGAGGGAATATCCTTTATTACCGCACAAACGGTAAGCTCCGTGTAGTTATACTTAAAGTTCTTTATCTGCTTGCGGAGCAGGTTCTTACCGGACAGGTTGGAGTCAACCGCAGTAACCGCACCCTGATAGGTGGCAACCGCAATGGTGTCGCCCACCTTGAACTTATACTTGGAAATGTTTGAAACAGAGTCGCCGATAATTACATACTGGGTGTCGCCCTTGGATTCGTAAATCTGATTTACGTCGCCCTCTATTTCGTACTGGCTCAGGAAGCGGTAAAGGTCATTATCCTCGGGGTCATCCTTTGAGTACATTCCGGGGTCAACTGCCTTGTAAAGCACCTCGTTTGTTACCTTGTAGCTGCCCTCGCCGTCGTACTTGGAGTACGCATCGCCTCTGTCGTATGCGAAGAAGCCGGAGGAGAAGGCTTTAACATTCTTGGAGTTTACCAGCATAAAGGAGCTGATATACTTTGCCTCGGTTGAGGGGCTCTGTGCAAAGTCCAAATCTCCGTCGGTAGGAGTTGCGTTACCGGTAGCCTCAATGTTTTCGATTGCATTGAAGTTTTCTGCAAAGTCGTCGCCGTAGGCGGAAAGCTCATCCTTGAATTCTTCTCTGAAATCCTCGTTTACGGAGAGAATGTCTTCGCTGAGCGCCTTATCGTATGCGGCGGCTGTGCTGTCGGGATTTATGACCATAGTGTACTGAGGTCTGGGATATTCTACGTCGGTTGTGTAAATGTTAGCCAGATACAGACCGCATATAAACAGAGCGCAGAACACAATAGCCGTTGACAGAAGCTGAATGTTATATTTTCTGAATCTCCATATGGAGTACAGCTCATAGTGCTTGGGGAAGGATTTGCCCAACAGGTTGAAGGACTTTCTGGGGGAAGTAACCAGGTTGGAGTTGTCCTCGGTGATA
>JAQXKW010000079.1 GCA_029010655.1 Clostridia bacterium
CCCATTTTCACCGGGTGGCGAACCTTTTTGAACTTTTCGTCGGCTTTTCCGCCTACCCTGTGGGTGGGGGACGATTCCTCGTCCAGCTCCGGGAATTCCGCTTCAAGCTCGGTAAGCTCACGGAACATCATATCGTACTCGTAGTCGGATATTTCCGGCTCGTCCTTTTCGTAGTATAGACGGGAATGGTACCGAAGCGATTTTCTCAGCTCGTTTATTCTTTTTTCGGCGTTTGATTTATCCATTGAATTTTCCGCACCTTTCTGCGGCTGCCATAATCGCAAGCCGTGCGCTTTCATACGTAAGTCCGCCCTGCATAAAGGCGATATAAGGCTCTCTCATAGGACCGTCTGCGGAAAGCTCGATTGACGAGCCGCCCACGAAGGCTCCCGCCGCCATAACAACTTCGTCGTCATACCCGGGCATGTCCCACGGCTCGGGAGACACGAAGGCGTCCACGGGAGAGGCGGACTGAATGCCCCGGCAGAATTCCACCAGTCCCTCGGGACTGCGGAGCTTTACGGTCTGAATTATATCGTGCCTTTTCTCAAAGGGGGCGGGGTCTACCTCGTATCCCAAATCTTCAAAAATATATGCGGCGAGATGCGCCGTCATAAGAGCCTGCGCCGTGGTGTGGGGCGCATAGAAAAGCCCCCGCAGCAGGTTTCTGTTCTGTCCCAGAGACGCTCCCACCTCAAGACCCACTCCCGGGCAGGTGAGACGATAGCCTGCAAGCTCCACGGCTTTTTCGCTTCCTACAAGATAGCCGCCGATGTCAGCCATACCGCCGCCGGGATTTTTAATAAGCGAGCCTATCATAAGGTCAACGGCACCCTTGCCGTAACGGATGTCGCAGGGCTCCGTTTCCTCCGTAAACTCCCCGTAGCAGTTGTCAAGCACTGCAAAAAATTCGCCCTCGGCTTTTTCTCTTGCAAATTTTACGATTTCGGTTATCTCGGAAACGGACAGGGTTTTTCTGTCCATATACCCCTTTGACCTTTGGATAAATACCGTTTTTACTCTTTTTCCGTACTTTTTCAGAGCCGCTTCGATTCCGTCAAAGTCAACGTCTCCGTTTTTGAAGGGAACCTCCGCATATTCCACGCCGAAGTCCCGGAGCGACCCGTTTCCCTCTTTTCCCGTAATGCCGATAACGTCACGGAGCGTGTCGTAGGGCGTGCCCGTAACGGAAAGCATAACGTCCCCCGGGCGCAGAAGCCCGAAAAGACCCACGGTCAGCGCGTGCGTCCCCGAAAGAATAGACGGGCGCATAAAGCCTGCCTCGGCGCCGAAAAGCTCCGCGGCGATTTTATCTATGGTGTCTCTGCCCCTGTCCCCGTAGCCGTATCCCGTTGTGGGAACGAAAAGGGATTCGGACACCTTGTTTTCACGGAACACGTCAAGCACCTTTTCCGTGCACAGCCGTGCGTTACGGTTTATTTCTTTGAATATGCCGGCAAGGGCTTCTTCCGCCGCCTCTGCCGTTTTTCTTGTTTGCTCGGAGATGTTCATAATAATATCCTTACAGTAAAACTCATACTGATATTCTAACCCAAAAAAGCCGCCGTGTAAATAGCTAATAACAAATTTTGATAAACTTTCAGACGCCACTTTTTCCTGTTCTTGACAACAGGGGAGGAAAGTGCTATATTAGTTGTCGTTATCTTGAAATACAGGGGTGGTAGTATGAAGATACTCCTATTGACCGCAATAACCATACTTGCGGGACTTCTTATGTCCCGTGCGGCGAAGCCGCTTTCTCTCCCCGCCGTAACTGCGTATATTGTGGCGGGAATTTTGGTGGGTCCCTTCTGTCTGGGACAGCTGGGAATCCCCGGCGTGGGCTTTTCCTCTCTTGAAGAGGTAGAGGGCTTTACGCTTATTTCCAAGGTTGCCACGGGCTTTATCGCCTTTTCCATCGGCAACGAATTCCGCCTTTCCGCTTTGAAAAAAACAGGCAAGGCCGCCGCCGTAATCGGAGTTTTCCAGGCGCTGGTCGCAACGCTTTTTGTGGATATTTCCCTGATAATCGTCCATTTTATTTTCCCGGACGTAATTTCTCTGCCCGTTGCAATAACGCTTGGCGCCGTTGCCGCCGCAACAGCCCCTGCCGCAACGCTGATGGTTGTAAACCAGTATAAGGCAAAGGGCGAGGTCACAAGCCTGCTTTTGCCCATAGTTGCGCTGGATGATGCGGTGGGACTTGTAATTTTCGCCGTTTCCTTCGGAGTTGCAAAATCGCTTACCTTCGGCGCCGTTGACGTAGTCAGCGTTATAGTGGAGCCCATAGCGGAGGTAATCGCTTCCCTTGCTTTGGGCTTTGTTATGGGCTTTCTCTTTAATTTTCTTGAAAAATTCTTCCATTCCAGAAGCAAGCGAATGGCTTTGTCCATAGCCTTCGTGCTTCTTACGGTGGCGATAACCGATCTTAAATTTACGGTGGGCGGCGTCAGTTTCGGGTTTTCAAACCTGCTTGCCTGCATGATGCTGGGAACGGTGTTCTGCAACCTGTGCGAGGTTTCCGAGGAGCTTATGGACAGAGTGGACCGCTGGACGGCGCCTCTTTACATAATGTTTTTTGCCCTCAGCGGCGCCGAGCTTGATTTCGTGGTGTTCGGCAACGCCGTAATAATCCTTATAGGCATAGTGTATATTATAAGCAGAAGCGCCGGAAAGTATCTGGGAGCCAGATGGTTTTCAAAGGCGTGCGGATGCTCTCACAATGTGCAGAAATATCTGGGAATTACCCTGTTCCCTCAGGCGGGAGTGGCTCTGGGAATGTCCATAACCGCACAGCAGCTGGGAGCCGACGGAACGCTTATCAGGAATATAATACTTTTCTCCGTGCTTATATACGAGCTTGTGGGACCGCTTATGACCAAGACGGCGCTGACCGCCGCAGGAGAAATTGTCCCCGAGGGAAAGAGAAGCTCCAGAGGTATAAAGGATCAGAATTCCCGGAGAGCATAAGTTTTGAGCGGCTGGCGACCGGCTGATACCCGCAAATCCATAAAAAAGGCTGTTGCAAGTGAGTAAGATCACAGGCAACAGCCTTTTAACATCGGGAACGTGACGGGCGGCAGAGACGCCGGCAACGGTAGGCAGTCAATCGGCGGCGAAGCCGCCCACAGCAGGGGGCAGCACGCACCCTGCTGTCATTGCAGGGGTACAAGTACCCTAGGAAATCACTACATGCGATTTGATGGTAATTTGGTAGGGGCGATTCACGAATCGCCCGAATACAGCCCGCAGGGCTGTCATTGCGAGGGGCAAAGCCCCGTGGCAATCACTACGGACGGATTGATGTTCTTGATGTCAGCGGGAATGCGATAATAATACCGTAGGGCGGGGGCTTGCTCCCGCCGTTTCTTTGTTGTGCAATTATATCCGTCAGCAAGATTTATATACGGTTTATTCCCCATAATGAACGCACAAAACCCATACAAGACGGCGGGAGCAAGCTGTACAATGTAATAAGATAGTAAACAGGTAATGTAATAGGATAGTAAACAGTTTTGAAGTATAATAGAAGGCAAGAA
>JAQXKW010000080.1 GCA_029010655.1 Clostridia bacterium
ATTCTGTCAGTCGGAGTCTATATCCACAAAATCCAGCTTCGGCGCGGGGGCGGCCTTCGGCGGCACCCTTTTAAGAGGGTCATATGAAAACCTGCGGCATCGGTGGTCTTTTGCCACAACTCCGCAAAACCTGCACAGAGAAGTATCTTCATGAAAAAGAGGCGTGGAATATTCGCAGTAAGCACAAATCCTCTCCGATTTATCCGTTCCCATATTCTTCCGCCTTTCTCCGTGTCACATATACTCCTATATTATATAAAAATTATTGCCATAAATCAAGAGATTTTTATATTTTATGCAGTGTAATGGCCTTTTTTACACAAAAACACGCAAGTATTACGGCAGTTATATAGGAATATACGGGAGATATTAGCATTAATACCGCCGTCTGCGCTCCGGATCTGCCGCATATGGGCAGTATAAAGAAGGCGCATAGGGTACCCTGTATGAGCTTTGATATTACTGTTTTTTTCAGAGAAAGCCCTAACGGTACGGCAAAAGATGCTGCCTGAAAAATAACGGAAAGACCCGAAAAGCCTACGGCAAAGGCGCATAAGGCAGCACCGAATACGCCTCCCATGCGGGAGGCAGTCTCCGACGCAGTTGTAATTTCAAGAAATGAAATCAGAAGAAGATACAGCTTTTCGTTTATTAAAACCTTTTTCAAAAGTCCGCCGATTACGGAAAAGGTGCAGACAAAGCCGCAGATATTCATAATCGAAGAGACCGCCGATTTTACGGCGTCCGTAAACCTTACCGATAAAGGAAGCCGGGCTTGCTTATACTGTATACTGTCACTGCTTTTCAACGGGAAAAGAACCCTCGTTACAAAAAGTCCCGATAAAAGCCCCGATAAAAGCTGTGATATATAGAGATATAAGCCGAATGTAGCGTCGCGCCAGAAAGCCCCGCCGATTACCGACACTATAAACGCAGGACCTGAATTGTTTGATACCGCCATAAGCGATTCCGCCTCGCTTTTGCCGATTCGCCCCGATTTGTAAAGCTCTGCGGCGGTTTTTGCGCCTATGGGAAAGCCGAAAAGACACCCGAAAATAATGGGAGCGGACGCCGCTTTTCCCAAGCCGAATATGCGCCCTACCGGAAGTGCGGAAGAAAAGCTTTGAAACATTTCGGAGCTTATAAAAAGCGAGCACAAAACGCAAAATGGAAAAAGGGCTGGGATTACCGAGCGGGCGCACAGGGAAAGCGACATATATGCGCTCTCCTTAGCGTCATCCGGAAAAATCAGCAAAAGCACGGTAACAGCCGCAAATATTATAAGTGAAAATATGTTATACGCCTTTTTCAATTAATACACCCTCCGATTTTTGCATATGTTTATGTATATTAAAAAATATTTGGATGGTGACTATGGAAAGAACTGAAATTTTCAGGAAATTCAGAACACAGCTTGACAATAAAACAGGTTCCACATCGTTTTTGGAGCTTATCGGAAACGGCGAGCTTTTAATATCCGGATGTCTGGGTATATGCGATTACACCGCCGAAGAAATAAAGGTTGACACCTTGCTTGGGCGTATAGTAATCTGCGGTGCCGGACTTAAACTGGCAGTTTACAGAGGGGATATTATGTCAATCGAGGGAAGTGTCTCCGTAATCAAACTGGGGGAGCGGTAATGATAGCAAATTTCTTTATGGGCACGGCAAGGCTGACCTTTGAAAACACAGACGCCGCAAAGGTTTTTTCTCTTTTGTCCCGCAGGGAAATACCGTTTACGGGGTCAAAAATCGTCGGCACAAGGTCTCAGCTGAGAATCCCCCTATACAGGCTGAAAGAAACAGAGCCACTTAAAGACTTAATTAATATCGAAATATGCGGCTTTCCCAAGCTGATTATCAACTATAAAAAAAGATGGGGAATTGCCGCAGGGGCGTTGATTTTTTCCTTTCTCGTATATATCTCCGGTACGGTCATCTGGACACTTGACATTAC
Source organism: Clostridia bacterium (assembly GCA_029010655.1). Lineage (GTDB taxonomy): Bacteria > Bacillota > Clostridia > Oscillospirales > CAG-272 > Avispirillum. Next base: position 1,958 of record JAQXKW010000080.1, read on the forward strand.
GGGAAATCATAATATTTCCGACGAATACATAACAGGAGTGCTTGAAAAGGTGGGATGCTGTGAGGGAACAAGAATAAAAGGTCTCGATTTCGACGTTATAAACAACAGATTTCTTATTGAAAGCGAGGGAATTGCATGGATTTCGGTCAATATGAACGGCACTCATGCAAATGTTGAGGTAAGGGAGACAAGGCAGGGCTATGAGACGGCAGGCGAGGTGCTTTACAATCTTGTGGCAAACGAGGACGGGCAGATTGAAAGAATGGCATCCGTTGAGGGAAAGCCGCAGGTGGTTATAAACGACGCCGTTTCAAAAGGGGATATTTTAGTAAGCGGAATTATAACCTACAATGAAAATATGCTTCGCTTTGAAAGCGCAAGGGGAAGTGTTTTTGCAAAGGTTACAAGAGAGTTTGACGTGGAGGTCCCCTTTGAATATGAGAAAAAAACGTACACAGGTGAGGAAATTAACGATTATTCCGTAAGATTTTTCAAAAACAGAATAAATCTTTTTACAAACTATGGAATTCCGTATGGGTTTTATGGTACAATAGTAACGGATAAAAGGGCAGATATTTCAGGCGTCCCTCTGCCGCTTGTTATAGATACCGTAAGCTATAAGGAATATAAAACCGAAAAGGCAACGCTTACGGAAAAAGAAGCAAACGATATTTTAATGTCCGAATACAGAAAAAAGCTTTCGGAAACTCTTGCGCACGACCAGCTGCTGTCTAAAACCGTAAGAAGGGAAACAGGCGAAAATTCCGTAAAGCTCCATTGCAGTCTGTACTGTCTTGCGGATATTGCGGAAAAGAAGGAAATTAAAATAAATAACACGGAAAGAGCTGATAAAATTGGCACAGAAAACAATAAATATACCCAGTAGCGAAATTACCCTGAGAATCTTCGGAAATTTTGACAGAAACGTACACCGTATAGAAGAAGCCTTCGGCGTGCGTATCTACAACAGAGAGGACACGGCAGGCGATTTTGACACTGTTGTGATTGAGGGGAGCGAGTCCGAGTGCGTTCCTGCGGCGGCTGTTTTGGAGCAGCTGAAACGGCTTGCGCAGACAAACGATTCCATTCCCGACCAGACCGTGGACTATGTAATCTCCATGATTGCCGACGGCAGAGGAAACGAGCTTGACGGCTACGGGGACGACTGTATCTGCATAACATCAAAGGGCAGACCCATAAAGGCTAAAACCGTAGGTCAGAAAAAATATGTGGAGGCAATTAAAAAGAACACAATAGTTTTAGGCGTGGGACCTGCAGGAACGGGAAAAACCTTTCTTGCTGTTGCCATGGCGGTAAAAGCCCTCCGTGCCCACGAGGTTTCGAGAATAATTCTGACCCGTCCCGCAGTTGAAGCAGGAGAAAGACTGGGCTTTCTGCCGGGAGACCTTCAAAGCAAAATAGACCCTTATCTGAGACCTCTTTACGACGCTCTTTATGAAATGCTGGGCATGGAAAACTGCGCCCGTCTTATGGAAAAAATGACTATTGAAATAGCACCTCTCGCATATATGCGGGGACGTACTCTTGACGATTGCTTTATAATACTTGACGAAGCGCAGAATACCACTCCCGAACAAATGAAAATGTTTCTGACAAGACTTGGCAACGGTTCAAAGGCGGTAGTAACAGGAGATTTAACTCAAACCGATTTGCCCTTCGGTACAAAATCAGGTCTTCTTGAAGCCGTAAAAATCCTGAAAGGCATTGAGGATATAGCAATTCACGAGTTCTCCGACAGAGACGTGGTGCGTCACCGATTGGTGCAGAAAATAATTCTTGCTTACGAAAAGTACGGCAGAGAAAAAGCAGAAAAAGCCGCCGGAGCATACAAGGCTCGGCGCAGGGGAGAGAAGTAATGAGATTAAAAACCTATTATACCAATTCACAGGACAAGTTTCCCTTCGATATTTCGCTTCGCAATTTAGTTCGGCGTTCA
>JAQXKW010000081.1 GCA_029010655.1 Clostridia bacterium
CGCAACAGCGCAAATGCGGGCGGTTTTCCGTAGGGCGGGGGCTTGTCTCCCGCCGTTGTTCTGCTTTTCGCCGTTTATAAATTGGTAATCGTTAGTAAGACACAACTCATCCACCGGCAGAGCCGGTCCCCCTTCCCTTTACTAAGGGAAGGCAATCGGCGGGAGCAAGCCCCCGCCCTACGGGTTTGCTGTCACTTACCGTCAGTGCAAATGCGGACGATATAGCTTGCCTCCCTTGTGTAAAGGGAGGCAGAGGTTTGCTGTCGCCGCCCCGTCTATGCACCGCGCCCACGGTGTCATTGCGAGACGGGCATTACGCCGTCCTCGCAATGACAGGGGACGCAAGCGTCCCCTGTGTTCGGCGGCAAAGCCGCCGCCAGCTAGCTGCTAGCTGCTAGCTGCCAGCCGCTTTTGATAGGTACATTTCTTGACAAATACTGCGGTCTGTGATAAAATAGGAACACAGAAAGGAGGAGACGCCGAATGGAGGATCTTAAAAGAATTGTCGCAAATAATCTGACTGAGCTTCGCCGCAGTGCAAAGCTTACTCAGCTTGAGCTTGCGGAAAGGCTCAATTATTCCGACAAAGCCGTGTCAAAATGGGAATCCGGTGCGTCCCTGCCGGACGTTACCGTGCTATATGAAATATCAAAGCTGTACGGCGTTTCGGTTGACTATCTCCTTTCCGAGGAGCATAAAATCCCGGTTCGGGAAGTGGTAAAGGAAACCATGGTTTCAAGGAGACATTTTATTATAACTCTTATGTCCGTGGTGCTTGTGTGGCTGGTTGCAACTGCTGCCTTTGTAATTCTTACCATATGCGATGCAGAGGGTATGCTGTGGCTTTCCTTCGTGTGGGCGGTGCCTGTCAGCGCCACCGTGGTGCTGGTGCTTAATTCCGTCTGGAGAAAGCGGCGGCAGAATTACATTTTTTCCTCCGTTCTCCTCTGGACACTTCTTGCGTCGGTATATCTTACGCTGCTTGAAGAAAATCTGTGGCTTATATTTCTTATAGGTATTCCCGTGCAGATAATAATCGGTTTGGGTGCGGGAATGCGGAAAAGAAGCGAATAAAAAAGAACGCCCGCGCAGGGCGTTCTTTTTTGCGAAAACTGTTGATATATATGTAACCGTATGATATAATATAGTGAATATCAGTGTGCGGGGGCGACTATGAAGAAGCTGATTTCAAAGTTTTTTCCCGAATATGCGTGGATTCCCACATTGATTTGCGTAGCGCTTAATATGATAGCCTTTTACGGAACACGGCTGTTTAATTCGGGGCTTTACCATTATTCCATGGGAACTTCTGCGGACGCGGCAATTCCCTTTGTTCCCGGGTTTATAGTTATATATGTGCTGTCGTATATCCAGTGGGGCTTGGGATTTTTCATTATCGGCAGAGAGAGCAGAGAATTTTGTTACCGCTTTTTGTCGGCGGAAATCATATCAAAGCTTATCTGCCTTGTGATTTTTATGGCTATCCCTACGGTGATGGTTCGCCCGGAGGTCTCCGGAACAGACATTTTCTCAAGGCTTACGGCTTTTATCTATGCAGCAGATACGCCTGATAATCTGTTCCCGTCCGTCCATTGCTTGGAGAGCGCGTTTTTTGCCGCAGCTGCCGTGGCATCAAAGAAAACACCTGCTGTATTCAAGTGGATTAACGCTTTGTTTTCCGTGTCTGTGTTCGCCTCGGTGCTTTTCGTAAAACAGCACGTTATTATGGATGTAATCGGCGGAGTTGCCCTTGCCTTTATCGGACTTTTGCTTGCAAAACTGTTTCGCGCAGAGCGGATGTTCAACGTTTTCCGTCGCAGGAATAAATCGAATGATCCCCGAGAGGACAAATAATTGAAAAATCAAAACACATTGAATAAAAGGAATAAGCTTCTGTGGTCTCTGCTGTTCCTGCTCATTGCGGCAGGCACGGTGTATGCAGTAGTATCGCAGTCGAAAACTTTCTCATTCCATAAATTCAGAGAATTTATACTGACGGCGTCCCCGTGGTATCTTGCGGCGGCTGCTTTGTGTATGCTGGGATTTATAGCGTTTGAGGGGCTCGCCATTATGGTGATGTGCCGTGAATTCAAATTTAAGTGTTCTCTCAAAAACGGATTTATATATTCCGCATCGGATATTTATTTTTCGGCAATAACCCCGTCCGCAACGGGAGGTCAGCCTGCCTGCGGATATTTTATGGTCAAGGACGGAATCCCCGCCGTGTTCACTACGGTGGCGCTTATAGCGAATCTTGCCGCCTATGCCCTGTCAACCCTGAGCCTCGGCGTGCTGAGCCTTGTTGCACGTCCCGGTCTTTTGATGAAATTCAGCCTGTTTTCCAGAGTGCTCATATATCTGGGCTACGGCGCACAGCTTTTCCTTATAGCCTTTTTCACCCTGATGCTGAAGCGGAAGGATATAGTGTACGCTATATGCGGAAAGGTTATAAGACTTATGGGAAAGCTCCGCCTTACCCGCCGTGCCGACGTGCTTTCGCAAAAGCTCAAAAAGACGGCAGAGGATTTCGGCATGTATTCGGAAATGATGCAGGGAAAGCTGTCAATGCTTTTCAAGGTAGTGGTTCTGAACATTCTGCAAAAGGCTTCGCAGATTGCAGTAACAATGTTTGCATACCTTGCCACCGGCGGAAAGCTTTCTCACGCCTTTGACATATTCTGCCTTCAGAGCTATACCACTATCGGAGTCAACTGTATACCCATTCCCGGCGCAATGGGTATCACCGATTATCTGATGCTGGATTGCTTCGGCAGTGTTATGAGCCCGTCGGAGGCGACAAATCTTGAGCTTTTGAGCCGTTCTCTGTCATTTTATTCCTGCGTAATCATATGCGGAGCGGCGGTAGTGCTGAAATTAATTGAGCAAAGAAAAAGGAGATCCAAATGATAGGCGTATACGATTATACCGTCATTCTTACATATTTGTCTCTGCTTTCCGCAGGAAGCGGCATTGTAATTGCTCTTTCGGGAGACGGACACCCTTATTACGGAATGTTTTTCCTGCTTTTCTGCGGACTTTGCGACGCATTCGACGGCAGAGTTGCCAGAAGAAAGGCGGGCAGAACGGCTATGGAAATAAATTACGGCATACAGATAGATTCTTTGGCGGATGTGGTTGCATTCGGCGTTCTTCCCGCATGCATCGGAGTTGCCATGATGTGGCGTTCGCCCGTGTTCAATCATCTATTCGGACTTATGCCCAAGGGCTTCGGTATTGCGTTGAGAGTTGTGTTTTTCGCCGTTTTAATTCTTTATATTCTTGCGGCGGTTATAAGGCTTGCATATTTCAACGTAACCGAGGAGGAGCGGCAGAAAACCGAGGGCGGCACAAGACTGTATTATACGGGTCTGCCCGTAACCTCAGCCTCAATAATTTTCCCTCTTGTTCTGCTTATCCAGTTTCTGACACCTCACTTTGACGTTACTTTTGTGTACCCCATACTGTCCTTGCTTATGGGCTTTGCGTTCCTGTCAAAAATCCGGATAAAGAAGCCGAAATTCAAGGGAATAATGATAATGGTGGGCATCGGGGTAATCGAGTTTATTCTGATGATTTTATTCAGCCATGTGTTCCGCAAATAAGAAAGATGACAAAAGAGACATTAACGAAAAATAAAAACAGCAGTGCGAGCGCAGGAGTTTTTCTGCGCTTTCTTTACCGTACAGTCCCCGGACGAGTCCTTTTGAGGGTGCTGTGCTCCCGCTGGGTGTCAAAGGCGGCAGGGGCATTTCTCGATTCCCGACTTTCAAAGCCGCTTATAAAGCCCTTTGTGAAAAAAAGCGGCATTGACCTTGACGATTATGAATCGGACGGCTTTGAGAGCTTTAACGATTGCTTTACGAGAAAAATAAAGGCGGGAAAAAGACCTTTTTCCGAAAATGATAAGGATTTGTGCGCCCCCTGCGACGGACTTCTTTGTGCGTATAAAATAGAGAACGGCACGGTGCTTCCCGTAAAGCAGAGCGCATATACCGTAAGCTCTCTTTTGGGAAACGACAGCATAGCGGAGAGCTTTTCCGGCGGGACATGCCTGTGCTTCAGGCTTTGCGTGGATAATTACCACAGATATGCGTTTTTCGACCGGGGAACGGTGCAAAAGCGCAGATTTATTCCGGGGCGCCTACATACGGTAAGACCCATCGCCCTTGAGAAATACCCCGTATTTACGGAAAACTGCCGCGAATACACGGTCTTGGAAACGGAGAACTTCGGCAGGGCGGTGTATGTTGAGGTAGGCGCCATGCTGGTGGGAAAAATCAAAAACCGTGACGTAAAGGAGTTTTCCAGAGGCGAGGAAAAGGGAATGTTTCTGTACGGAGGAAGCACGGTTATACTGCTTCTTGAAAAAGGAGCGGCAAGGGTTCGGGAAGAATACTTTTCCGGAGAAGAAATACCCGTGAAAATGGGTGAAACGCTGAATTAACAGGTAGGTTTGCTATGAGAATATTACATACGGGAGACGTGCATCTTGATTCGCCCTTTGCAGGGCTTTCCGCAAAATATGCGGAGGAACGCAGACGTGACGTGAGAGAGTCCTTTTCCGCAATGATGAGGTACGCAAAGGATACGGCGGCGGATATGGTAATCATATCCGGCGACCTTTTTGAAACCTCCTTTGTAACAAGGGAGACCGTCGCCTTGCTGAGACGGGATTTTTCCATGCTTGACTGTCCCGTGGTAATCGCCCCCGGCAACCACGACCCCGCAGAGGAAAACGGCATATGGGATAAAAATCTATTTCCCGATAACGTGTATGTTTTCAAATCGCCGGAGCTTTCCCGCTTTTCCTTTGATTCTCTTAACTGCGACGTGTACGGCTGGGCGTTTACCTCCTCCTCTATGACGGAGTGTCCCCTAAAAGGACAGAGCGTTGAGGACAGGGGCAGAATAAATATTCTTGCGGCACATTGCGACACAACCTCGCCTATCGGCAATAAATGCCCCGTTTCCCCGGAAACGCTGAGGGCATTTGGCGCAGACTACTGCGCTTTGGGGCATATCCATAACCCGGAGGCGGCAAATAATGCGCTTGACGGCGCAGGTCTTTACTGCGGCTGTCCCGAGGGCAGAGACTTCGGCGAGTGCGGAGTTAAGGGGGCAATGACGGCAGACATTGAAAAAGGCTCCGTTACGGTTAATTTCAAACGGTTCTGTAAGAAAATATACCGCCGTGAAGTGCTGAATGTTGACGGTGCGGCGGACTTTACGGAGCTTTCGGACAAGCTGGAGAGCTTTGTGCGGGAAAAGGATATTTCTAAGGATACGCTTTTAAGAGTAACCCTTGCGGGAAGCGTTGACCCTGCATTGGTCATTGATACAAAGGCTCTCGCAGAGCGGGTGTCGGCGTCATATTATACGGAGGTGCAGGACGACACCGTTCCCGTGTGGAACGCCGAATTTCTTGCCTGCGACAAGGGAATAAGAGGCGAGGTTTACAGAAGCCTGCTTCCCTCCCTTGAAAGTCCCGACCCGAAAATAAGAACGAGAGCCGCAAGGGCTCTGAGATATGCGCTTGCCGCATTGAACGGCGGCAGCATAAGCGATATGTGAGGTGCCGGAATGATAATAAAAGAAATACATATTGACTCTTTCGGCTCTCTGAAAAACAGGGATTTTGAGCTGGGAGAGGGACTGAATATTTTAGAGGGCGCAAACGAATCGGGCAAAAGCACCGTGGCCATGTTTATTAAGTTTATGCTGTACGGGCTTTCCGGCAGGAGAGCGGACGGAGAAATTCCCGACAAAAACAGATATGCGTCCTGGGACACGGGAACGGCGTCCGGCTACATGACAGTAAGCGTTGACGGAAAGGATTACCGCATAGAGAGGGAATATTTTGCATATTCCGATGCTCTGTCCTCGGGAGACGCTTCAAAGGACAGATGTACCGTAACGGAGCTTTCCACAGGAGAGCGTGTGTTCAAAAACGAGGTTCCGGGCATGGCGCTTCTGGGTATGCCGGAACAGCTTTTCGTAAATACCGTGTTCGTAAAGCAGTTAAGCGACGGAAAAATAGACGGCGTCGGCATGGCAGAGGCGGTTGAAAACCTGCTCATGTCGGGAGACGAAGGTGTC
>JAQXKW010000082.1 GCA_029010655.1 Clostridia bacterium
CTCGCCGCTTCCGAATCTGGGACATTCTGCGTGAAAAATGAAATCCTGATCATCATCATGGCGACGCCATTCCTTCAGATATGCGTCAACCTGATTGACAAAATCTTCGCAACCTCTCATTCCGATAACGCCGAGTTCTCCTTATAAGCTTTCCACCGTTTTTTACCTTCCTTTATGTAAATATTTTTTATTCTTCAATAAGTTTCAGAAAACGTGCATATGCCGTCTCCCAGCCGTTCCAAAGGGTTCTGTCCGGCTCGTAGGTCTTCGTCTCAAAGGAATTTTGCACTATGGCTCTTCCCTCTTCGATTCCGGATATTTCTCCGGAGGCATATGCCTGCACAAGAATATTTCCGATTGCCGTTGCCTCAACAGGACCTGCAACAACCCGTCTTCCCGTGCCGTTAGCGGTAAAGGTGCAGAGTAGCTCATCCTTCGTGCCGCCGCCCACTATATTAATAACGTCATATTTTCTTCCCGTAAGCTCCTCCAGCTTTTCGGCAGTCCAGCGATAGCGGAGCGACAGGCTCTCGAATATACAGCGCACCACCGCACCCATGGTTTCCGGAACGCACTGCCCTGTCTTTTGGCAGTACTCACGAATTCTTCCCGGCATATCGCCTGCCATATTGAACAGAGGATCGTCAGGGTTAATAATGCTTCGGAACGGTTCTGCGGAAAGCGCCGCTTCGGACATTTCGTCAAAGGTATAGGATTTGCCCTCACGCTTCCACTGTCTGCGGGACTCCTGTATAAGCCACAGTCCCATTATATTTTTCATTACGTTGATTTTTCCGAAAGCCGCTCCCTCGTTTGTAAAGCTGTACTTTCTCGAAATCTCGTTTATAACAGGGGTATCCGATTCAATGCCCATAAGCGACCATGTGCCGCTTGAAATAAAGAGAAAATCCTTTCCCTCGGCGGGAACTGCCGCAGTTGCGCTTGCGGTATCGTGGCTCGCCACGTTTACAACCACTGCGCCGCTGTGCCCCGTTTCACCGTCAATCTTTTCGGTAAGCTTTCCGAGAAGGTTGCCCGGCATTACAACGGGGGCAAAAATATCTTTTCTTATGCCTAATTTCTGCAAAATCTCATGTGAAAACTCACGTTTTTCTGCGTCCATCAGAGCTGTGGTAGACGCTATTGTATATTCCGATGCGGTTTTCCCTGTTAAGAGGTAGCCGAGAAGGTCGGGAGTAAGCAGGAGCTTTTCCGCATTGTTATGAAGCCACGGACGGCGTGTTATATCGTCTGCTATCTGGAACACGGAATTGAAGCTCATGGACTCAATTCCCGTAACTGAGTAAAGCTCGCTGTACGGAACAGTTCCGTATACCTTATCCATCATGGGTCCCGTTCTCGGGTCACGGTACTGATATGACGGAGCCATCATGGAGCCTTTGCTGTCTATATAGGCGTAATCCACGCCCCACGTGTCAATTCCCACGGTATCCGCTCCGCCCTCCTCAAGAGAGCATTTAAGTATCGCCGCCTTTATTTCAAAAAGAAGTCTGAGTGTATCCCAATAAAAACCCGAATCCGTTTCCACAGGGTCGTTGGAAAAGCGGTGAATTTCGCGAAGGGTCAGCTTTCCGTCGCTGACGGTTCCTATAATTCCCCTGCCGCTGGAAGCCCCAAGGTCAATTGCAAGATGCTTTTTCATGTCAATTATTACACAAAACTCCAATCTACACAAATTTACATAATATTGTATCACATATTCCTTTTCATTTCAACAGCTACATTAAAAAAATGACTGATAATCAGCCATTTTTAATGTCTTTTTTTCAGTCTGAACAGAAGTCTTGCCATAGCTTCGCCGTTAAAAGGTATCAAAGGATACAAATATCTTCTCTTTCCGTCTGCGGTTTTATTGATTGCCGCCATGATAACAGCAATAATAATCCCTGCAATAAAGCCGTAAAAGCTGAATAGCGCAGTAAGAAGAAGGGTAATCATTCTTATAAACTTAAAGGTGTAGCCAAGCTCATAGGAGGACTGAGTGAAATTGGCAATGGAAACAAAAGCCATATAAAGGATTGTATCGGAGCAAAGCCAGCCTGTTTGCACCGCAAAATCGCCCAAAAGCAGACCTCCCACAACGGAAAGAGAGCTTGACAAAGCGTTAGGAGTATTCAGCGAGGCAAGCTTTAAGCCGTCAAGGACGAATTCCGTCAGAAAAAGCTGGGCTATAATGGGAATCTGCCCCGGGTTCTTAGGAACGATAAACAAAAGCCAGTCGGGAAGCGACGCTTCATGCAAAAGCAAAAGATACCACAAGGGCGTTATAAACACCGTAAGCCAGAAAACCGCATGGCGCACAAGGCGCAGGTAGGTTCCCGTAAAGGGCGGAAAATAGAAATCGTCCGTTTCCTGCAAAAAGCTGAAAAGGCTGACGGGAAACAGCATTACCTCCGGGCTGTTATCGCATACAAGGGCAACCGCACCCTCCAGTATTGAAGCCGCCGCCGCATCGGGTCTTTCCGTGGCTCTTACCTTGGGAAAAGGGTTATACCAGCCCTTATGGGCAAGGGTTTCCGCAACGCTTCTGTGACCCAGCACTATTGCATCCGTATCAAGCTCTTTAAGCTTTTCCGTAAGCTCTGCCACATATTTTTTGTCAGCAACGCCGTCCATATAGCAAATGGCAATATCTGTTCTGCTTTTACGTCCCAGCCCTACGTATTTCACGGTAAAACGGGGATCTCTTATTCTCCTGCGGATCATGGCAGTATTAAACAGCAAGGTTTCAACGAAACCGTCACGGCTTCCCCGCATGACCTTATCGTTTTCAGGCTCACTCGCCTCCCGTGCCGGGTAGGTTCTGGCATCGATTATAAGGCAATCGGGACCGAAGCCCTCGCAAAAATAAGCGGTACAGCCCGCCATTACCGCCGTTACAATATCCTCTATTTTATCGGCAACATCGACTTCAACGGAAGGAACGGTTTTTGAGAATTTCTCCGCATCGCCTTTTTTCCCCGTGCCGAAATCCTTAACGCTCATCAGATATATCATCAGCTTCTGCAAAAGCTCTGCCTTTACGAAGCCGTCAATATAGTACATTACGTTTCTCACGTTATTAATGGTAAGCGTTCTTTTAATTATATCAAAGCTCTCGCCGTACCGTATGACCTTATCAAAAATCTCAATATTACGGTCAAAATCAGCGACAAGTTTTCCCTTTTCGTTCTGCAAAGCACACCTCCGGAGCTGTTTTCCGGATTTATTTTCCGCAGAAATCTCTGAAAATATACTTCCCCCGGTTTCATAAACCGGGGGAAGTAGGTATTAATCCAAATGTATTCCTTTTTTGTTCTCCAAAAGCTTCAGCACGGAATTTACAATAACTATGGCGAGAACGCCGATTATAATTCCGAGAATTGCGCCTGCAATAACGTCGGTGGGAAAATGAATATAAAGATATATTCTGGAAAGCGCAACTGCTACGGCAAGCACAAGTGCGGGAATTCCGAACCGCTTATCACGGTACATAAGCACCGTTGCACACTCAAAGCAAGCCAGCGAATGTCCCGACGGGAACGACGGGTCGGTGGGAGCGTGGGAGAGAAGCTGTTCTGCATTTCTCAATGCGCCCTCAAGCTCGTACGGGCGGACTCTCATAAATACATTCTTTAATATTCCGTTGCCGATTATTAGCCCTAAAAGCAAGGCGGCGCCCATCATAATGCCTGTTTTTCTTGCCTTTTTGAAGCAAAGAAAGAGTACGGCAACAGCTATAAGAAACAGTCCTTTTTCGCCGAAAAGAGTTATTATGGGGAAGATTGCGTCAAGCACGGGATTGCATATATGCTCCTGAATCCAGTTCAGCACATTTACATCCCATGTCTGTATAACGTCGGGAAAGTATGGTACCATATAATCCTCCTAAATTATGTCCTATTATATATCCTAATTCTGTCCCATATCATAAATCAGGAATTCTCCGTCTACGTTTCTAAGGTACAGAGTAAGGTCCAGGTAGTCTTTGTAATCTTCATCTCCCGTTTTGTGAAGAATCTGCACGAATGTAACCCGACAGGAAAAAATATTATCGTCATATTTTATGTACTCGCCGGTGTCTGCATTTTCGTATTCCACGCTGTCGTAATCCCATACGAACATGTTTTCTTCTGTTTTAATGTCCTCGTACAGATCCGACGCAGGGTCGAAATATACGGAAATTTCCCCGAAGGTAACAGGGTTGTTTGAAGAATGCTGCATATACTCCGCATATCGCTTCATGCCCTTCAAAATCCACTCGTGATACTTAGGCTTCAGGGATTCGTCGTACACAAAGGACGCCTTATAGGTTCCGTTTTCAAGCTTTTCCACATTAGCTTCTGCCCCGCTTGCGTCGGTTACCTTTATTTGCGGCTCGCTCATAAGTCCGGAAACGGTATATCTGTTATACAGAATGTTCTGAACCTCCTCCGGAATATGAAAGCTTTCTTCAGTTTTAATATCCTTTTCCGTTATCTTGTCCTCTCCCAGCTCTTTGCCGTTAAGGTACACCTTATAGTCCTTGGGAGCTTCTATTACAACGCTTTCGCCTGCGTTAACATAAAGCTGAAAATCCGTAGCCTTATAGGTGGTAAATCTGTTTTTGCTCTCCGTGTCCTCCACAAGCTTAAAGGAAGCAAATTTCACATCGTCCGCCTTAACTATGTATTTATAGCTTTGCTCCATGCCGCTTGAAACACGGTAATATTTAATTTCCTTGCCCTCGGTCATACTGCGCAGAGCGGAGGCTATCTCCTCCGTAGACTCAAATTCGCCGTTGGTACTGCATGTTTCTGCATATTTATCCGCATCGAAATTCTCAAAATACGTTTTGAAAATGTCCTCGGCAACATGCTTTGGCTGTGCCGCTTCATAGTCCCTTAACAACGACATAAGCCATATAAGAAAAACAACAACTATCGCCGCCGCAACGGCAAGGGCAATCCAATAAATTCTCCAAAACAGGGATTTTTCTTTTCTCATTGCTTGTTCCTCGCTATCTTAGGGGGCTACCATGAAGAACGTAGGAATTCTTCTGGGCTCCGTGAACGCCTTATAGTTATTGACAAGCCCCTGAAGCTGATACTGGTCAAGCTTTGACTTATCAATATTGTACTTGTCGTAATAGTCTCTGTAATACATCATGGCAGAGGAGCCGCCGTCAAGCATTCCTGCGGAAACTGCGCCGTAGGATACCATAAGGTCGATCATATCGTTATGGGTCGCTCCGGGAGACGATGCGGTTCTGCCGTCGGTAACTATCATTATAACGGTTCCGTCCGCTCTCTGTCCGATAGCGGAGCGCTGAGAGGTGCCGGTGTTCCCTTCTGCATAATACATAACCAGCTTATCGCCGTTTTTCTCTATAAGGGTATTTCCGTTCTGGAAGGATACGGCGTCACGTATTCCCAATTCCTTTGCTTCGGCTGCGGTCATTGACTCACGTACTATAAGCACGTTATCATTAGTAAAGCCCATAAAGGTCTTGACCGACCCGTCGTCAAACACGCACTCGCCCTTCGAGAAGGTAAGTCCCAAGGGGGCGTATCCCGAGCCGTGTCCGCCGTTATCGAGGAATTCTCCGCCGTTAATACATGCAAGTGCGCCGTATCTTTCGGCGGCTTTGAAAATGTTTACTCCTGCGGTGGCATTGCTGAAGTCGTCAGTAGACGTACCCACAAAAACTCTTGTGGGGTCCTTCACAAGAAGCACATATGCCTTATAGGTTGAGCCGTTCACCGTTTCAAAGATAACGCCGTCCTTGGCATTTGCCCACTCATCTTCGGTTTTTCCGCCGCTGTCGCCGTTTTCGCTGTTATAGTCGTCAATGGAAATTTCGTCCTGAACGACTTCCTCACTCTTATTGATAATTTCCTGCACGGTATCCTTGGAAAGCACAAGGTAAGGCACCCATTTGGTTGCGCTTGCCTGCTCCGCCGACTGAACCAGAAGATCTCTCATTGATTCGCTGGGTCCGTGAGCTATGGCAAATACCGTTACATATACGCTGACAAGGGCAAACAGAATAACTGTCAGCAGGACGATGAAAAATCTGCCTATGTATTTCCCCGCATTGCTTTTGTTTTTCTTCTGTTCACGGGGGAAGTTTCTGTTATTCCGCCCGGAGCTTACCCTGCCTATGTCTATTACGTCAACCTCTCCGCCGTAGGAGGGCTTTTCAGCCCTGCCGGTCAATGCGAACATCATAGCTCTGTTTTCGTCATCGGACAGGTTTCTCTTAAACCGACCTTCGTCGGCATATCTGTCAGGATTTCTTCTTTGAGAAGCGGGAGTTCTGACAGGTGCGCCCATAGCAGTTCTCTGCCCTGCCGGACGGGACTGCGTGTTGTTATAACCGGCACGTGCAGACTGTCCTGCCGCACGTGTCTGAGACTGGGCTGCGGGACGGGGAGACTGTCCTCTTTGTGAGAAAGCCGCAGAGGGGACTGTCTGTGAATTGCCACGCATTTGTCCCGGTCTTTCGTCGGGACGGCGGGAGACGGAGGGGCTTTCCCCGCCCATGCCTATTTTTGCAAGCCTTGCGGCACGTGCCGCCTCCTGCTTTTTTTGTTCGTTTATATAATTTTGCTTGAAATCTTCGGGCATGATATTTCCTTTCTTAATCGGCCTTAAAGATTAGTTTTTTCTGAACTTTATAGCTGACTATATATAAAATGCAGTCCACGGGGACTTTTACAAGATCGTTAAGAATTGTTCTCTGAGAGCTTGTTGCAAACCTTGAAGCAACTGCGGGGAGCGTTAACAGTCCCTTTACCGCCAGCGTCACCCCTATACTTCCTGCAAGAAGCACGCAGAGGGCAAGAGCGTA
>JAQXKW010000083.1 GCA_029010655.1 Clostridia bacterium
TTTACACAATTTGCGTCGTTATAGCACACGTAAATCTGTTTTAATTCTTTGTCGTGCAAAACCGTTTCGATTACATCGGGAATAAAGGATTCCGGCTGAAGAACGGTATAATTCTGATTATCGCGCGTGCAGTATCCACGGCCGATAAGCCCGAAAGCAATACTGCAAATAAACAGTATGCAGAAAAGCACATAACAAAATTTTCTCATAATAATCCCTCACAAAGATCATTATACAGGATTTTTTGCCAAAAAGCAAATTTTTTCTTAATAGGGAACGAGGCACTCTCCGAAAGGGAGAGTGCCCCGTGCGGCGGTTTTCAGTTTTTATCCAAAGCGTACTTTACCTTGAAGTAATCGTAATAATCGTTGAATTCCTTCATATCTCCGCCCTTTACGCTGCGGAGGTATTCGTGCACGTCCATAACCTTGTGCTCCATTTCAAGCACGCAGGCGGCAATATTTGAGCAATGGTCGGAAACTCTCTCGAAGTTGGTGAGAAGGTCGGTGAGCACAAAGCCCATTTCTATGGTACACTCGCCCTTTTGCAGTCTCTGAATATGTCTGCCCTTCAGCTTGCCCTTCAGATAATCCACAACCTGCTCAAGAGGCTCTACCATAACGGCAGTATCAAGGTCGCTGTTAATAAAGGCGGTAAGGGTCATATCCAAAATCTCCGCAACTGCCGAGGTAAGGTGCGACAGCTCACGGCGTGCGTCGCCGGAAAGGTCGATTTTCTTTTCCCTCATCTCGTTGACCGAATTGCAGATGTTTATGGCGTGGTCGGAAATTCTTTCAAAATCCCCGATAAGGTGCAGAAGCTTTGTAGCTTCGTTGCTGTCCTTTTCGGTCATGTCCCGGTTTGAAAGCTGAACCAAATATGTTCCTATTTTATCCTCGTATATATCTACTCTTGCCTCCGCCTCTCTGACGGATTCCTCCAGCTTTTCGTCGTAGCTGTCAATAAGCTTTATGGCGTCCTTGAACGAGGAAACAGCCAGCTCCGCCATGGCTACCGTAACTGTGCGGCAGGCATCGATTGCCACGGTGGGGGTATTGAGAAGACGCTCGTCAAGGAGCTTTGTTTTTTCTTCTTCTCCGGGGGTGTCACGGACGATAAGCTTTGAAAGCGCTTCAAACTGCTTTGAGAAGGGCATAAGCACAAGGGCAAGGGTTTTGAAGCCCGTGTTTACAACGGCAATTCCGATAGGTCCCGCCGACTCGTTCACAATGGAAAGAGGGAACAGCTTTATGCCGAAATAGAATATGGGCAGGAAAATAATTGTAGCGATAATATTAAAGGAAAGGTGAATTATTGCGGCACGGCGGGCGTTTTTGGACGCACCGATTGAGGAAATCATGGCTGAAACGCAGGTTCCTATATTCTGTCCCATGACTATGGGAACGGCGGCGGCATAGGTGATTCCCCCGGAGGAGGAAAGAGCCTGAAGAATACCGATTGAAGCGGAGGAGGACTGGACTACCGCCGTAAAGAAAACGCCTACCAGCACACCGAGGATAGGATTTGTGAACAGGGTAAGTATTCTGATAAAGTTGGGGTCGCCGCGAAGCCCTTCAACGGAGCCGGACATCATTTCCATGCCGAACATAAGCACCGCAAAGCCCAGAAGAATCATACCCGTATCTTTTCTTTTGGAGTTCTTCTGGAACATCAAAAGGATAACGCCTGCCATGGCGAGAACAGGTACGAAGGTGGAGGGCTTTATAAGCTGCATAAAGAAGTTGTCACCCGAAACGCCTGTCAGGGACAGAAGCCACGGGGTGATGGTAGCACCCAGGTTTGCTCCGATAATAACGCCGATAGACTGACCGAGAGTAATAATTCCTGAGTTTACAAAGCCTACTACCATGACGGTAGTTGCAGAGGACGACTGCATGACAACGGTGGTGCCCACACCTAAAAGGAAGCCCTTGAAGGTGTTGGAGGTCATACTCTGAAGTATGGTTTTAAGCCTTGAGCCGGCTCGCTTCTGGAGAGAGGCGCCCATTACGTTCATGCCGAACAGGAACAGGGCAAGTCCGCCGACAAGGCTCATTATTTCCTGAAGACCCATGTTAATTCCCCTTCTGAATTTCACAATTTAACCATTTTATATTATTCTCCTACGGTTAAATCTGTAATCATGTAAATGTTAAATCCGTGTAAAATAGTATTACTTGGTATTTCCCGATAAAAGTATTCGTTGTACGATAAGGGGATGCGACTGACTTTTTACGTTTTGAGGGATAGAATAGCTTTACAAAACGAAAAAGGAACGGAAAAAACAATGAAGAAAAAAACTGCCGCAGGCGTTGCGGTTAGGGAGCTTATCAGCAAGGGGACGGAGGCTGTTAATTCCGTAAAAGCGGGAGACAGCGAAAAACTGCGGAAAATCCTTGCGAGAGCAGGGCTGTTTTTAGTTACCTGCATTGTGGGAGGTACTATGTGTACGGAGGGGATTTACCCCTTTGGCATAGCTATACTGTGTACGGCGGAGGGCACATTTAACACGGGACTTGCGTTTTCCGGCGCCATGCTTTCAACCCTCGGCATGAGAGAAAACGCCTTCTGGCACATACTTGCCGTAATTCTTGCCTTCGCCGCAAGACTTTGCGCAAACGCCGTGTGCGGCGCATTTTTTGAAAAAAACAGCATAAAGCGAAAGCTTTTCCGGGAGTCGCCTTATATCAGGCTTGCAATTTCGGCAGGCTGTGCGGCGGTGCTTGGGGGCGTGGGGATTCTCAGAGGCGAAAGCCTTTATTACAGCATTTACCAGACCCTTGCGGGCGTGCTCATATATTCCGTCATTACCGCCGCTTTTATGATGATTTTATCGGACGGCTCTGACATACAGAGAGGGTCGCCTGGGAGCCTTTATCGTGTGCTTTCCCCGAAAACGGCAGGTGTGTGTGCGGCGGCTTTTGCCGCAGTTCTCACCCTTAAAAGCATTGCGCTTCCGTTCAGCATAGCTACGGTTGCGGCGTATTTTCTGACCGTGTGGTTTGCATATTCCGGCGGAACCGCCATGGGCTTTGCGGTGGGTATCTCCTGCGGAATTGCTCTGGGAGGGACGGTTGGCCCCGCTCTTTCCCTTACAGGCGGCGTTGCGGGAATGCTGTTTGAGTACGGAGATTCTCTTGCGGTTATTGTTTCTTCTCTTTGCGGCGGACTTCTCTCAGCCGTTACGGGCGGAATTTCGGCATTTGTAGAATTTGTTCCCGAAACAGTTTTTGCCGCCGCAATAATCATACCCCTGATAAAGCTGAATATACTGCCGAAAGACCTGACGGACAAGCTTTACGGGGCGGGGAACTCCGTGCCGTTCCCGATTAAGGCAAATGCCGAAAACGGCGCCGTCAAAGAGCGGTGCAAAAAAATAAGCGACTCCCTTGAGTCACTTTCAAAGCTGCTCATATCCGTAGGAAATAAAATGCGGTGTCCCACCCCGCAGGAGGCGTACAGAATATGTACGGCGGCGAGAGCAAGATACTGCGGCGGGTGCGAATTTGAGAGTCTTTGCTCGGGGGACGAGGAAAAGGAGGTCAACTCGTTTTTTTCAAACATGTCCCATTCCCTTTCCCTGAGAGGAAAGGTCACCGCACGTATCGTGCCGGAAAGGCTCGCACGGCGGTGCTACAATATGGACTCACTCATTCGGGCGGTGAACACGTCCGCCGAAAGGCTGGCGGGGCTGTCTGCGGCGGGGGCAAAAACAGAGCTTCTTGCGTCTGATTATACAGCCATAGCCTCGCTTCTCAGGGAGACTGCTCTGTCCGAGTCCGACTGGCAGCCCGATTCTGGGGCCTCCGTTTTGCTGAAACGGAGCATGAGAGCAAACGGCTTCGATTTTTCGGGAGCGTCCGTTTACGGAAAGCGCAGAAAAAAGGTGTATATGTACGGAGTAAACTGCGACGGCTGTACCGCAGGAGAGCGGGACATACGCCGCTGTGCGGAGGAAACTCTCGGAACAAGACTTTCTCCGGTGGAATTTTCAATAGATAAAAAGACAGTTTCGGCGTCAATGCACACCGTTCCGGCGTTTTCCGTAAAATGCGGAAAATTTACGGGGATAGGAGAACGGGACACGGCAAGCGGCGACAGCGTAGTAAGCTTTGAAAATGACGAGGGGATGTTCTATTCTCTCGTGTCCGACGGCATGGGAAGCGGACGGGAAGCCGCCGTAACAAGCGGTCTGTCGGCGCTGTTTTTGGAAAAGCTTTTGTCTGCAGGCTGTCCCATGAAAAGTGCGCTGGAGCTTTTGAACTGCTTTGTGCGGGGAAATGAGGGCGAGTGCTTTACTACTGTGGATTTAATGGAGGCGGACCTTATAACGGGCAGGGCAAGATTTATAAAAAGCGGTGCGGCGCCGTCCTTTGTACTTCGGGGCGGACAGCTTTTCAGGCTTCATTCAAAGACCGTGCCCGTTGGAATTATGCGTGCTTTGGACGCAGAGGCAATTTCCTTTGACCTTCAGGACGACGATACGGTTATAATGATGAGCGACGGGGTTACGGGAAACTATGAGGACTGCCCGTGGCTGTACGAGCTTTTGTGCGATGGGCTGAAAAGAGAGGATTCGCCGTCCCGCATGGCTAAAATGATAGGCGAGGCGGCGGTTGAAAATACGGGAAGGGAGGATGATATAACGGTCTGCGTTATGAAAATATCTAAAACTTAAAAAATGCGGGTTCTCCCGCATTTCAGAGTAAAGACAAAGCGGTCAGACCGCCAATTTTAGACAAAAAATACTAAGTTAATTAAAACCTATAATTCGCAAAAAAACAGACAGAAATATTTAACGGCGGGCTGAAAAAGCCCGCCGTTATTGGCTTTCGGCGCTTTCGCCCTCTGACGTACTTTTGTACGCCGACGAGCGGCGAAATCACCAAATCTGCCTCCCTTTGTCTTTCTCTGACAGCCTGATGACATGACAAAGTCAGTCATCAGGCTGAAATGCGGAAAAATCCGCATTTTTTATCTTGAAAAAGCTCTTTTCATATGATAATATGAAAATATACTTACAGGAGCGTGAACAGGATGAAAAGATTGTTAGCCGCATTCATTTCGGCGCTTATGGTTTTCAGCGTGCTGTCCGTGTGCGTTTCGGGAAGCTATATATACGACGATACGTACAGCTTAGGCGACATCAACGGCGACGGGACGGCAAATGCAAAGGATTTACACAGCCTCAGAGCGTATACGGCGGAATATGAGCCGGAGGGCAAGTTTATAACCGACGCCGCCGACATTAACGCCGACGGCAAGGCAAACGCCCGTGACGCACTGTATTTCAAGGCAGTTTTTTCAGGTGCGGCAAGCTTTTCCGATTATGAAAAGTCTTCCCCCGTGTACTCTGCCTCAATAGGCGGTGCCGCTTTAGAGAATTTCTGCGTTACCGTTCCCGACGGCATGGAGCCGGAGGGAAAAGAATATGCTGTGCAGAATGCGGCGATGATTTTTCAGCGGGGAGTTTTTAATGCCACAGGCGTGTGGCTTGAGATTTGCAACGAGTCCTCGGCTGATAAAGAAAACCTTGTAGCCTTCCATGTGGCAGAGCCGGACGAGACTGTGGACGGTCACACCTTCGGCGTGGAGGATTACTACTATAAGGTTACCGACGGCAGACTTGATGTTTACGGCTCAAAGTACAGAGGAAATATTTATGCCTCATACGAAATACTGGAGGAGTATTTCGGGCTTTACTGGTTCAGCTGTGAGG
Organism: Clostridia bacterium; assembly: GCA_029010655.1. Lineage (GTDB taxonomy): Bacteria > Bacillota > Clostridia > Oscillospirales > CAG-272 > Avispirillum. The sequence continues at coordinate 5,720 of JAQXKW010000083.1, forward strand.
AGACCCTGATTTATAAGCGCAGATGTGTGGAAATGGAAACGGGGACGGTGGTTTATCATCAGCCCGTGTTCTCATATCGGTTTGCCGTAGAGAATTTTTACGACCCCGGCTCAAGAATCGGAGCTCTCGGCTATTATTTCCCCCGCCGGCTGAACGGTACGCAGATCGGCGCATATACGGGAGACTATTACGGAAGCCTTACGGGTCCTCATGCGTACAACGCCCACTCCTTCCAGGAGTATTACCGCATGTATCACGGAGTAATTCCCGACGACCCCACCCTTGACCGTGCGGCACAGCTCAGGGCGAAATATGAGTCCTGCCCCGACCCCAATGCAAATAACGACTGGCAGCCCTGTGCGTCGGACAACGAAGTATATGCGGAGCTTTTCGAGGGACTGCTTTTGACAATGGAAATGATAGTCATTCCACCCCGCAACAATAACGTTTTCAGGCATGAAGACGGACTTTCCGCCATGTCCTTCTCCATTTGCGACAATGCAGAATTCTGTAAATGCCGTATATGCTCAAGAAAAGTCAACGGTACAAGGATTAAGCTGAACTCCTCCAATATCTCCGTTCTGGACAGCTATTCGGGAGAATATACTCTGGACGATAACGGGTATGTCACCTTCAAAAAGGAAAGCTATTCGGGGCTGTATCTTGATATGGGAAACCGTGCGGCAAGGGATATTCAGGAAATGTATCCGGGCATGAAAATATATATGATAATCTATGACCATACCATCCCTGAGAGCATTCGCCCCGATGAAAACCTTATCCTTATGTACTGCGGCAACGGCTGTAACAACCACTATATTAATTCGGGAGAGTGCGGGGACAATCAGACCTATCTGAAAACAAGCAACACGGAAACCGTGAAAACGCTTGTAGAGTGGACAAAAATGTGCCACGATGCGGGCGCGCTTATCTGGTTCTGGTATTATCCCATTACAAACGGCTATTATCTTAACGGTTGTCCCAACATACTTAATATTTATTACGATTTCACTTACCTTGCGTCTATCGGAATTGACGGAATTTACTACGAGGGCGGAGATAAGGAATATAATTTTGAAACCTTAAAGGCGTATCTTGCCACCAAGGTTATGTGGGACCCTCAGATGACCTATGAGGAATATACGGACATAATGAAGGAGTACCTGAGAGTGTACTACGGCGACGGGTACGAGTATATTTATCAGTATATCCTTCTTGACGATGAGGCGGGAAATGCCTGCGGATGCTTTATAAACAACCACGACAGACCCTTTGATATGCACTCCAAGCAGTACCTGGGAGAGCATTACGAGCAGATGCACGACCTGCTAGCTACCGCCCTTACGCTCTGCAAAACCGACAAACAGAGGGAAAGACTTACCCTGCTTTACTACTGCGCCGAGTTTATGGGACTTTCCGGCGCATACGACAGACTGTATACCGAAGGCAACGCAGAGTCCAGAGCGCTGTATGAGGAAAGATATACGGAAATGTATAACTATATGTACGAGAGGGACTTGCAGATTTTCCATACCCCCGACATATATTCCGTTCCCGATGAGCTTGATTTTTCAAAATCTCCCATGACGCAGTTTTATGTTTTGGGCTCATGGAACGGCTGGGATAAATAATTAACGGAGGCAGTAAAATGAACATTAAAAAGGAACAGCTTGAATTTTTAGACTGGGAAATGGGAGTATTCTTCCATTTCGGAATAAGAACCTTTTACGAGGGACATGTGGACTGGGATATGAAGGAAATGCCCGCAGAGGGCTTCAACCCCACCTCCCTTGACTGCGAGGACTGGATAAAAACGGCGCACGATGCGGGAGCGAAATATGCTATTCTCGTAACAAAGCATCACGACGGATTTGCAAACTGGCCCTCAAAATATACGGACTATTCCGTAAAGAATACCCCGTGGAAAAACGGAAAGGGAGACGTGGTAAAGGAATTTACCGATGCCTGCCGCAAATACGGCATGAAGGTAGGGCTTTATTATTCCCCCGCCCAGTTCGGCTCCGTTAAAATGAATCCCCAAGAGTATGACGATTACTTTATAAATCAGGTGTCGGAGCTGCTTACAAATTACGGGAGAATCGACTATATCTGGTTCGACGGCTGCGGAAGCGAGGAGCATAAATACGACGAACAGAGAATAGTCGACGTAATCCGCAGTCTCCAGCCGGGAATTCTCATATTCAATATGTGGGATCCCGATACCCGTTGGGTGGGAAATGAATCGGGCGTTGCCCCCTCCCCCTCAAATCTTACCGTTTCCGAGCTTGAGTTTTCCGTGCTGACGGAGGAAAAAGCCGCCCTCAACGAAGCGCATTTTCTGCCTGTTGAGTGCGACTGTATGATGAGACTTGATAATTGGTTTTACAGCGACAGCGACGAGGACACGGTAAAATCCGTTGACGAGCTTATGGGACTGTACTATTATTCCGTGGGCAGAGGTGCAAATCTGCTTATAAATATCGGACCCGACAGACGGGGACTTCTTCCCGATAAGGATAAGGAATCACTTCTGCACCTCGGGGAAGCGGTAAGACGGCTGAAGGATGCGGAAATCCCCTGCGAGAGAGAGGAAAAAAGCGAAACGAGCTTTGATATAGTCCTTGAACAGCAGCCTGTCAATAATCTGGTTTTAACGGAGGAAATCGACGGGGAAACGGAAATCGGGGAGTTTGAAATTAAGGTTCACCCATACTCCTACGGCGCACCTATTACCGTTTTCAGAGGCACCACAATAGGGCATAAAGCCATATGCCCATTTCCCACTATCAGAACGAAACGGATAACGGTCACCTTCGATAAGCCTAAAAAGGTGGAGGCAAAGCCTCTTTACCTGCCGTTGTTTTAACGTGGAAGAACAGCGAAAATAATAAAAAACGGGCAAAAATGCCCGTTTTTTACATTTGTCTAATTTACCCGTACCACCTTGCCGTCAAAGGTCACGGGAGTACCGTTTTTGACATTTGCATAAATCCATTGTCCGGCGCTGTCTCCCTTGCCGAAAAGATGTCCCGATAAAACAAATCCGCCGGAAGGAATTGTCATTTTTCCCTTGCCGTATATGGGATTTCCCACAGCCTTGCCGTTCTGAATTGCCACCTCGTAGCCGTATTCGTTGGTGGGGGCGGAGGCACCGCTGTTGTAGACGCAGAGATAATTTGTGCCCCTTCCGGCGTTGACGCCGTCAACGCTTCTGTGCTGCCGCTTGTCAATTTTTACCGCATTATCCGTCACGGTTATGCGGTATCCTTTTTTGACGTTTGCATAAATCCACACCGATGCCTTCCCATGCCCTGAAAGCACAGAGCCGCCTTCGGGAATTTTCGTGTTTCCCTTGTAAACGGGGTCGGATAAAACTACTCCGTTGCGGTCAATGGGCGCTTCAAAGCCCCATTGATTTGTGCCGGTGGTTTTAATGCCCGAGTAAAGCACCAGAAAATCCGTGTTTCTCGGAATATTTTTGCCGTTAAGAGCGTGAACCGTGGGGGATTCCTCCACCGTGGGCGTTGGGTAGTTTATCTCGTTTGCCGCCGATATAATATAGTCCATTTTTGAGAGAAGATAGGGTCCGGGACAGTCTGTGGCGGCATACATCTGATGCCACGTAAGGTTTTTCCCCTTTACAAGCTTTCCCAAACCGTTTCGCTTGGCAATATCGGCAATAAGTCTTATGAGACTTTGGAGAGACTTGTCGGTAACAGCCCACGGATAGTCGTTCTCGCTGTTTGATACCTCCACGGTAACCGCGCGGCAGTTTGACTCCCAGTTTGAATTGGTCCATGCGGTGTCCCCTTCGTCAACGTACAGGGCGATTTCTCCGTCATACCCAATTCCGTAGTGGGAGGAGCCCTCCCTGCCCACCGCCTGAAACAGCTCGCCGCAGCGGCGGGCGGTCAGCTTTCCCGACATATGGTGAACGGTGATTTCTTTTATTTTTGAGGTGCGCCCTTTGGTGTAGTTGCCGCTGTAAGCGAGAACCTTTTCCGAAATAAGCGGTGAATTACTCATTTGTGTCCCCCTTGCATTCGGGAAGTCCCGCCACGGACGTCAGCAGGGAAAGAAAGCCCGCAAGAAGGGAGGCGGAGAGCACAGCCTCCCATTTGATTTCGCTGAAAACAGCTCCCGTGCCGATAGACGCAACGGCGGTCTGAGCTACTGTCTTTACGGCTCGGATTCCTGCACACTTCAGCCATTTTTTCCAGTTTTTCAACTTATTTCATCCTTTCTTTCTGACGGATATTATCCGTCAGTACATAATACGGCGCAATGCCCCGTCCCGACACCGGCGCCGACAAAAAGATTGTATACTGTGGGAAAGGACTTTTCTCCCCACGGCGAAATCTTGACAAACAGGGGCGGGAGTGGTATAATAAAATCTCAATTCAGAGAAACGAAATGACGGCAAATGAAAACAAAGCTGAAAAAACTGTTTGATTTCAAAAACGTGAATAATGTGACGGTGCTTAATATCGTCAGCGTTTTCCTTTTGCAGGGAATCACGTTTTTTACGGCACCGCTTTTCACGAGGCTTCTGGGCAAGGACCAGTACGGAGAGCTTTCCGTTTACGGCTCATGGGTGTCGATTGTAACCTGTATAATGGGTCTGAATGTGGGCGCGTCCCTTGCCACGGCAAAATATAAATTCAACGATTATTACCGCTACCGCAGCAGCGTCCTTTTGCTTGGCACCATAATCGGCGGCGCTATGGTGGGGATAGGACTTATATTCCGGGACACCCTTGCCGACCTGATGGGCATGCGAGGGCACGGCGTGGAAATAGCGGTTCTTATGCTTGTTGCCGCTTTTGCAAACTTTATTTCCACCTTTTCACAGACCTCCTTTATATACGAAAAAAAGGCGCACATTAATTTTCTGTATTCCGTCACAATGACGGTTTGCTCTACGGGGCTTGCGCTGTATCTGGTATATGCGGGAGACCCTTCCGAAAGATATTTCACAAAGATAGTGGGCAGCGTAATTCCGCTGGCGATAGCGGCGGTGATTATGTGGTGCGTGCTGTTTTTCAAAAAGCCGGCTCTGCCGGATAAAAGCTTTTGGAAATTTGCGCTTATAATGGGCGCACCCCTTGTTTTCCACTCCCTGTCCCGTGAGCTTCTGTCCCATTCCGACAGACTGATGATGCAGTTTTTCAACGTGCCCGACGGCGATATAGGCATATACAGCGTGTTCTACTCGCTGACGGCGGTGCTGGGCACCATATTAACTGCCCTTAATAATTCGTGGTGTCCCTTCTATTACGACGACCTGAATGATAAGGCATATGAAAAAATAAATAAGAAATGCTCAAATTATCTGGAGCTGTTTACGGTTCTCACCTGCGGATTTATACTGCTTTCCAGAGAGGTGGGAAGAATATATGCGGGAGAGGAATATTACAGCGGAATCGGCGTTTTCCCCGTATTTGCCTTTGCAATTTATTTTACTCTCCTGTACCAGTTCCCCGTAAACTATGAGTTTTTCCACAAAAAGACCTATATTGTGGCAATAGGCACAGCCTGTGCGGCGCTTGTAAATATAGGGCTTAACGCTCTGTTTATACCTATGGAGGGACCCCTTGGCGGTATGTTCGGTGCCGCCGTTGCAACAGCGCTTTCCTATGTTGCGCTTTTTGTCCTCCATATGCTGATAGTTTCAAGAATGAAGGAAAAATACCATTTGAAGCTCCGTGCATTCTTGCCGGGACTTCTTGCGGTGCTTTTATGCGCCGTGCTGTTCTACGTGCTTGAAAATCAGTGGTATATCCGCTGGCCTTTAGGTGCCCTGCTTGGAGCCTTTGAGCTTTACAGGATAATCAAGAGAAAATCCGTATTCTGAAAGAGAAAGGAAAAGAAAAAATGAAAACAATTGTAATAATCCCCGCCAGAGGCGGAAGCAAACGTATTCCGAAAAAGAACGTAAAGGAGTTTTTGGGAAAGCCCATGCTTGCCTATTCCATAGAGGCGGCGCTGGAAAGCGGCGTTTACGATGAGGTAATGGTGTCAACGGACAGCGAGGAAATAGCAAGCGTTGCAAAACGGTACGGTGCAAACGTGCCCTTTATGAGAAGTGCCGAAACTGCCGGCGACTATGCAACAACGGCGGACGTGCTTTTCGAGGTGCTTGACGAATACAAAAAGCTGGGTCGGGAGTTTGACAATCTCTCCTGCGTGTATCCTACGGCTCCGTTTGTTACGGCGCAAAAGCTCCGTGACGCCTATAAGGCTTTTGTGGATGCCGATGCGGACAACCTTATCTCCGTTACGCCGTTTTCCTACCCTCCCCAGAGAGGACTGATTTTCGACGAAAGCGGAAAGTACGTTACGTTCCGCGAACCGGAGCACGTCAATACAAGAAGCCAGGATCTTCCCACCATATACCATGACTGCGGCCAGTTCTATTTTGCAAAGACGGATAAATTCTATATAAACCAAAGCTTTGCGGTGGGAAAGAGTGTTCCGTTTATGCTCCCCGAAACGGAGGTTCAGGACATAGATAACGACGAGGACTGGGCTATGGCGGAGATAAAATACAAGGTAATGCTGTCAAAGAAGTAAAAAACGCAAAAACACGGCGGCAAATTTTCCGATAACGGAAAATTTGCCGTTATTTTTTTATATTTTTTTATTAAATATTTGAAAAAAACGATATTATGTGATATAATTACTGTGTAGATTTATATAATTGGGTCGATATACTGTTTTTAAGGAGTGTTGCGTTATGAAGACAAGTTGGATAGCTGATTCCCTTAACGGAATCATTCATATAATCCAGACCATTTCGTGGGCGGATATTGTAGATATTCTGCTGGTTGCCGTTATTCTGTACTATGCGTACAGATTTGTCAGATACAGGCGTGCCGGCAGGCTTGCCACAGGCGTCATCATGTTTATACTGGTGCTTGTGCTGTGCGAGCTTTTCGGCATGAGGACAATGCAGTATATTTTCCGGAACATATTCCAGGTGGGTATCGTTGCCTTGCTTATTCTTTTCCAGCCGGAGCTGAGAAGCGCCCTTGAAAAAATGGGAACGGGCTCCATCAAGGGAATTATGAATATTTCGGATAAAAACGGTGAAACAATGCTTCTCGCCATCCGTGAAACAGTTATAGCGGTGGGCGAGCTTGCCGCATCAAAAACAGGCGCGCTTATTGTTTTCGAGAGAAATACAAAGCTGGGGGAAATTGCGGCGACAGGCACCGTGATTGACGCCCAGACCGGCTCGTTTTTGCTTCGGAACATATTTTTCAATAAAGCGCCCCTCCACGACGGCGCAGTACTTATCAGCAGAGGCAGAATTCATTCCGCAGGCTGTCTTCTCCCTCTGTCAAATCAAAACGATATTAACAGAGATTTGGGCACCCGCCACCGTGCCGCTCTCGGTCTCAGCGAGAGCTGTGACGCCGTTA
>JAQXKW010000084.1 GCA_029010655.1 Clostridia bacterium
TCAACGGAGAGAATTCCCAAAGGGCATAGTTACGAGAAGGGCGTATGCACCGTGTGCGGAGCGAGAATGCCCGGCGATTTTACCGGAGACGGCAGAATAAACGTGACCGATATGCTTGCTTTGCGCCGTCTGATTACAGGCTGTGCGATACCGGAAGACGGAATAATGGAAGCTGCTGATTTGAACGGCGACGGAAAGGTCAATGCCATTGACGCAATTTATTTAAGAAAAATGATTTTAGGAGCCGACTGATTAAAAGGGCTGTCGCCGTGATTTCACGGCGACAGCCCGGTTTTTTATATTGCACGGTATGGGCGGCTTCGCCGCCGTTGTTAGTGTATTTTAGCATTTAACCCGCCGGCCGCTAGTCGATAGTTGCTAGTAGCTAACCGCCAGCCGCTAGCGGCTAGCGGCCAGCCGCTTTCCCCCCGTCATTTCTCCGTGTTATATGTAGCGACTGCGGAATATGAGACTGCATTACGGTTCTATTCATTTGTTTTCGGAAATGACAGAGTTGTGTGGGGGCCCTGCGCTTTGGGCTCGGACAACTGAGGCGTATTAATAAGATGTCATATATAAACATAGAACATATGTTTTTCGGACTTCAAATACAAGCGGGATTTTTCCCGCTTGTATTCATTTTTTTGAAAAATAATAGTAAAAATGCTCAAAATACCGCGATTTTAAGCAATATTCCGTTGTAATATTTCACCCAAAATCAGGTGTTGACAAAATATGGCAATTATGATACAATGATGGCAGAGATGTAAATTAACTATATATATTTTTCGGAGGTAAATATGAAAAAGAGTATTTCCCTTATACTTGTCCTGATTATTTCAGCACTTTCATTTCCCCTCTTACAGATTGCGGTTATGGGTGCGGAGAGCTACCCCATTGACGAAGTAGAGCTTTACTATTCCGGTACCTGCGGAGAAAACGCCGTGTGGAAATATAACAGCTACACAAAGGAGATGCATATTTCCGGCACGGGCGCAATGAAGTATCCTCCGGAATTGTACTATGAATCCTGGTCATATCACAAAGAAACCGCCACCTCAATCAGAATTGATGAAGGTATTACTTCAATCGGCAATAATTGTTTTAACGAATTTACAAAAGTTAAAACGGTTGAGCTTCCCTCAACCTTGACGGAAATCGGAGCCGGTGCGTTTTACCGTTGCTCCGTTATGTATTTAACAATACCGGATTCCGTTACCCGCATCGGTGCAAATGCTTTCAATCATTGCTTTTGCCTCAGCCGGGTAACCTTGCCCGATTCGCTTTCCTATCTGGGTGCGGACGCCTTTTCCAACTGCGGCTCGCTGCAATACGTCAATTACGAAAACGGCTGCTATCTGGGAAGCACGGGTAACCCTTATATGTTTTTTGCAAAGCCTGCCGACACGGCAACAGCAGCTTTTGAAATTGCCGACGGTGCAAAGTTTGTTGCAGACAAGGCTTTTGCCGACAATTCCGTTGTCATAGACGTAACGGTTCCCGATTCCGTAATAAGCATCGGAAGCTCCGCTTTTTCCGGCTGTGTGAGCCTGAAGAACGTAAAGCTTCCTGCAAATCTTTCGGATATTTCCAAATCAATGTTTGAAAACTGCACGGCTATTGAGGAAATCCAAATTCCCGGTACAGTAAAATCAATAGGAAACAGCGCCTTCAAGGGGTGCACGTCTCTGACTTTTGTCACTGTTCCCGACAGCGTTGAAAAAATAGAGTCTTTAGCCTTTTACGGCTGTACCGAACTGACAGAGGTTAATATAGGAAAATCGCTTTCGTATATGGGCTCTGACAACCCTGTTTTCGGGCAGTGTCCGAATCTCCGGAGCTTTAACATTTCGGAAGAAAATACTTTTGTTTCGTATGAAAACGGATTTCTGATTTGTTCAAATGATTTGGTTGCCTGCGTTTACGACCTTTTGTCCGAAGATTTGGTTATTCCGTCGGGAGTAAAGAAAATCGGCGGATATATGTTCTCCGACCTGTCGTTTATAAAGAGCTTATCATTGCCGGAGGGCTTGGAGGAAATCGGGAGAAGTGCCTTCAGGGAATGTACGGGGCTGACTTCGGTAACCTTTTCCGAAGGGCTTAAAATTATCGCTCCCTACGCCTTTTATCATTGCGTCGGGCTTTCGGAGCTTTATTTCCCCGACAGTCTTTACGCTATAAAACAATATGCTTTCGCTGACTGTGAAAGCTTAAAGTCTGTCAGAACGGGAGAGTCGCTCACGATAATTGAAAACCGTGCGTTTTCAAATTGCAGGAGACTGTTTGAAGTCATTGACGATTCTGCCTCAATCAATTTGCAAAATGCACAGAACACAACAGATTACGGCGAAATTGCCAAATATGCAATAGTATACAAAAACGGTGCTGCAAATCTTATTGATATTAACGGCTGTCATTTTAAGAAGAATAAGAACGGCACGTACAGTCTCATAGCATACGTGGGCTTTGATAAGGCTCCCGTGCTTCCCGAAGCCGTTGAAGGCAAAAGCTACGATATAGGTATCAGGGCTTTTGCCGACAATGAGTATATCGAAACTCTTGTAATACCCGATGCGGTTACAGCAATCGGCAGATATGCCTTTGAAAACAGCAAAAATCTTTCTCATGTTTCCATTGGTAAAGGCATTAAATATCTGGGAAATTATGAGTTTGTATACAGTTATGTTAAAACGGTTGATATTTCGAGCAGTATTGAAGAAATATATCCTACGGCGTTCATTGACTGTGTCCTTACCCAAATAAACTTTATGGGAACACGTGCGCAGTGGTATTTTGTTGAAATTGACTGGGACGATTTTAATCGCAGGGATAATTTAATAGCTTACGAATGCTGCCCGTTAGCATATGCAAAAATCGTTTACTACTGTACCGAGAACGGGCACACTGAGGCAAAAAGGACAGCAAAGGAAGCCACCTGCACAGAGGACGGAACCATAGAGGTGTACTGCTCTGTCTGCGACGAGGTAATCTCAACGGAGAGAATTCCCAAAGGGCATAGTTACGAGAAGGGCGTATGCACCGTGTGCGGAGCG
>JAQXKW010000085.1 GCA_029010655.1 Clostridia bacterium
CACCTTTAACGATACGGACGGCAAGCTCATGGCGCTGAAGCCGGACGTAACCCTTTCCATTATAAAAAACAGTATAGATTCCCCCGAAAAAACGTGCCGTGTTTTCTATAACGAAAACGTGTACCGTGTTTCAAAGGGAACAGGTTCATATAAGGAAATAATGCAGGTAGGCGCAGAGTGCTTCGGAAAGGTGGGCGAGGAGGAGGTTTTCAATAACGTCATCATGGCGGCAGAAAGCCTTCGGGTGCTTTCTGAGGACGCTGTCCTCAGCCTGTCCGATTTGGACGTGCTTTCCGAATATATAGGCGAAACGGGCGTTTCGGGAGATGCGAAAAAAGAGCTATACGCCGCCGTAGGCGAAAAGAATTTTCATGAGATAGACAGCCTTTGCCCGCCCGAAAAGTCGGAGGGGCTGAAAAAGCTCCTTTCGCTCCACGGCACGCCCTCTGCGGTGCTGTCAAACCTTCGGGAACTGCTTCCCGACACCCCCTCTGCAAAACGCTTTAAAGCTCTTTTGAAAAGGATTTCGGCGCTTGATACGGCGGAACTTTTCCGTATTGATTTTTCCATAGTAAGCGATATAAACTACTATAACGGCATAGTGTTCAAGGGCTTTATAAAGGATATTCCCACAGCCGTTCTTTCCGGCGGGCAGTACGACCGCCTTATGCGGAAAATGGGCAGAAAATCCTCCGCCGTAGGGTTTGCGGTTTATACGGACGTGCTTGACAGAATAGACCAGCCGAAAAGTACGGCTGACGACGGCTATATAAATATCGCTCTCCCCAAGGGCAGACTGGGAGAAAAAATATACGCTCTGTTTGCCGACGCAGGCTTTGAGTGCCCTTCAATTCTTGAGCCTAACAGAAAGCTGATTTTCGAGAACGCCGAAAAGGGGGTCCGCTATTTCTGGGTAAAGCCCTCCGACGTGGCAATATACGTGGAGAGAGGCGCCGCAGATATGGGCGTTGCGGGAAAGGATATTCTTCTTGAATACGAGCCGGACGTTTACGAGCTTCTGGACTTAAAAAAAGGCAAATGCCGAATGGCAGTTGCCGCACCCCGTGCGTTTACGGACGATACTTCAAAAACCCTGCGTGTTGCGACGAAATTTGCCAATATTGCAAAGAAATATTATAGGTCAAAGGGCAGGGATATAGATATAATCCATCTTAACGGCTCTATCGAGCTTGCCCCTATTTTAGGGCTTTCCGACGTTATTGTGGATATAGTGGAGACGGGAACAACGCTCCGCGAAAACGACCTTGAGGTTGTTGAGAATATAGTGCCTGTCAGCGCACGGCTTATTGCAAATAAATCTGCCTATAAATTCAAAGTTCGGCAGATGCAGAAAATCATAGACGGACTTTCCGCCCGGGAGGAAGAAAATGATTAAGATACTGAAATACGGCGAAGTAAAGAACGAGGAAATATTTGCCCGCACAGAGCCTTTGGCAAATGTGGAGGGCGTAGTTTCCCAGATTATCGAAAACGTAAGGAAAAACGGAGACAAAGCGCTTTTCGAGTACTGCGAAAAGTTCGACAAGGCCCGTCTTTCATCTTTGGCAGTTGACGAAAATGAAATCGAGGAAGCGGTAAATTCCGTTGAGCCCGAGTTTATCCGAATTCTTCAGCGTGCGGCGGAGAATATTAAAAAATTCCACGAAAAGCAGAAAAGAAACAGTTTTATAATAAACGACGAAAACGGCATTGTAATGGGGCAGAAGGTTATACCTGTCGACAGGGCAGGGCTTTACGTGCCGGGAGGCACGGCGGCGTACCCCTCAACGGTGCTTATGGACTCAATACCTGCAAAAATTGCAGGGGTAAAAGAGGTGGTAATGGTCACTCCCCCCAATGCCCGGGGAAAGGTAAATCCCGTAATCCTTGCGGCGGCATACGTGGCAGGGGTTGATAAAATATATAAAGTCGGCGGAGCACAGGCAATTGCGGCGCTGGCGTATGGCACCGAGTCCGTTCCCAAGGTTGACAAAATTGTAGGCCCCGGAAACGCATTTGTTGCAGAGGCAAAAAAGCAGGTTTTCGGAAGGGTTTCAATCGATATGATAGCGGGACCCAGCGAAATTCTTATTGTTGCAGACGGGAAAACAAATCCCCGTTACGCCGCCGCAGACCTGCTGTCTCAGGCGGAGCACGATAAAATGGCGTCTGCGGTGCTTGTTACCGACAGCGAGGAGCTGGCATTTGCGGTGCAATCGGAGCTTGAAAAGCAGATACCCCTCCTTGAAAGAGCTGAAATTGCCCGTGCGTCCATTGACAATAACGGCAAGATTATCGTGGCTGAAAACCTTTCGGCGGCAATAGATATTGCAAACGAGATTGCTCCCGAGCACTTGGAGCTGTGCGTGGACTCTCCCTTTGATTACCTTGACGGCATACGCCACGCAGGCTCAGTCTTTATGGGACGCAACTGCCCCGAGGCTCTGGGCGACTATCTGGCAGGTCCCAACCACACCCTGCCCACAAGCGGAACCGCCAAGTTTTCAAGTCCATTGTCCGTTGACGATTTCGTAAAGAAAACACAGTATACCTATTATACAAAGGACGCCCTTGCGGACGTTTCACAGGACGTAGCCTATTTTGCCAAAAAAGAAGGGCTCACCGCCCATGCAAAAAGTGCTCTCATAAGAACGGGAGAAGACCATGAGTAAGTTTTTCAGCGAAAAATATAAGGCTTTGGTGCCCTATACCCCCGGGGAACAGCCT
>JAQXKW010000086.1 GCA_029010655.1 Clostridia bacterium
CGCCGCCGACCTGTCCTTTTGTTCGATTATTCGGGGAATATGGTCGGGATCAATTCTTCCCGCCGCCGTATCAATTAAGGTTCCTGCCATTATTCTGACCATGTTATAGAGAAAGCCGTCCGCCGACACGGTGAAAACAAGAGCTCCGCCGCTTTCCCTGTAAATTCCCGAATCCGTTACGGTTCTCACCGTATCGGTGACCTTTGAGCCGCTTGACATAAAGGAGGCAAAGTCGTGCTTTCCGAGAAAATACTGCGCCGCAGTTTTCATTCTTTCCTCCATTTCCTCGGTTACGGGGAAAATACAACGCATGCTCCGCCCTTTTTCAAAGGGGTTTTCAAAGGGTGCGTCCCATATTCTGTAAATATACTGCTTTCTCTTTGCGGCGTACCGTGGGTGAAAGTCGTCTCCCACCTCGGCCGCCCCCACAACGGATATTTCTTCGGGCAGAAATATCTGATATGCACGGTGTATTTTATCTGTGGGAATTCTGCACCAGCCGTCCCTGCTATTTTCGGGAGCTACGGTACAGCAAAAGCCCAGGGCGTGTACCCCTGCGTCCGTTCTGCTGCACCCGGTCACGTTGCATTTTTCGCCGAACACCTTTTCGGACGCCTCCGTCAGCACGTTCTGCACCGCCGTTCCGTTTTTCTGGCACTGAAATCCGCAGAAGGGAGTGCCGATATATTTTATTTTCAGAAGTATTTTCACGGCGTTCTCCTTTCCCGCGGAATTTACATTGAAAGTCTGTATCCGGGGGCGTATTTATTGAGAAGTATGATAAGCGTAAGCAATACGCAGAGCATCAAAAGCATTACGGGGTCCCGCCAGGTGGAGTGCAGTACGTTCATTCTTGTTCTGCCCTCTCCCCCTCTGTAACAGCGGCATTCCATTGCGGTTGCAAGATCCCCCGCCCGTCTGAAGGCGGAAATGAACAGAGGGACAAGCACGGGGATCAGCGCTTTCGCTCTTTTTACCAGAGAGCCTGTGGAAAAGTCCGAGCCTCTGGCTTTTTGCGCCGACATTATTTTATCCGTTTCCTCCACCAACGTGGGGATAAAGCGGAGCGCTATTGTCATCATCATGGAAAACTCATGGACGGGAACCTTTATTTTTGCAAGGGGCGCCAGCAACTGCTCGATTCCGTCCGTCAGCGCAATGGGCGTGGTTGTATAGGTGAGAATTATACTTGTGCCCAAAACAAGCATAACTACTCTCAGCACTATGAGAAGCGCATTTATTACGCCCTCAAGGTATATATGGATAAATCCCAGATGAAATATTTCCGTGTCGCCCCGAAGCCAGAAAATATTGATTACTGCGGTAAAGGCGATTATGAGGACTATGGGGCGAAGTCCCCTCAGCAGCACCTTTACGTTTATTCCGCTCATGGCTATAAGCAAAACCGCTGAAAGTATGAGCAGAGCGAATGCAAATATATTCTTGGCAAAAAATATGACGGTTATATAAAATATTGCAAAGAGAATTTTCCATTTGGGGTTCAGCTTATGGAGAAAGGAGCTGCCCTCGCAGTACTGTCCTACGGCTACATCAGCTTTCATACGGCGCACCTCCCGAAAGAAGTCTTTCTGCGGCAAATTTTACGGTATAAATATCCTTTCCTATATCAATGCCGCATTCCCGAAGGGACAGGGCGACCTTTGTTATCTGAGGCACGTCAAGCCCTGTTTTTGTAAGCTCCTCGGAGCGGCTGAAAACCTGTGGGGGCGTTCCCCGCATTACCACCTTGCCCTTTGCCATAACGGCGATACCGTCGCAATATGTCGCCATATCCTCCATGCTGTGGGAGACTATAACAACGGTGGTTCCGCTTTCCCTCTGGTACTTTTTTATACCGTCAAGAATATCCTTTCTGCCGCCCGGGTCAAGTCCTGCCGCAGGCTCGTCCAGCACAAGCACCGACGGGCTCATGGCCATTACTCCCGCCAGCGCCGCCCGCCTTTTCTGTCCGCCGGACAAATCAAAGGGGGATTTTTCCAAAAGGTCAGAAGAAAGCCCTGCAAAATGCGCCGCCTTTTCCACCGCTTCCTTTATTTCTTCGGGGCTCATGCCCATATTTTTCGGTCCGAAGGCAATATCCGCCGCCACCGTTTCGTCAAAAAGCTGGTATTCGGGGTACTGCATTACAAGTCCCACCTTAAAGCGGACGTCTCTTATTTTTTTCGGGTCTTCCCATATGCTTTTTCCGTCCAGCAAAATCTCGCCGGAGTCCGGCTTTATAAGCCCGTTGAGCATCTGCACAAGGGTTGACTTTCCGCTTCCCGTGTGACCTATAAGCCCCGTGACCTGTCCGTGGGGAAAGGTAAGGGAAACGCCGTCAAGGGCTTTTATCTCATAGGGTGCGCCCTTGCCGTAAACATAGGTTATGTCTTTTACTTCAATTTCTGCCATCTATCTTAAATGCCCGTGCGATCTCCTTCGCACATTCCTCCGGGTCGAATATATCAAGTCTTACGTCGTAGCCTGCGTTTTTCACTCTCCACAGAAGCTCCGTGGTTTGGGGAACGTCAAGCCCTCTTTCTCTCATTTCCTCCACCCGTGAGAAAACCTCGCCGGGGGTGCCCGTGTCCGCCACGGTGCCGTCGCTCATTACCACCACCTTATCGGCAAGCGCCGCCTCGGTCATATAGTGGGTAATAAGTATTACTGTAATGCCCTCCTGACGGTTCAGCCGCAGAATGGTGTCCATAACCTCTTTTCTGCCCCGCGGGTCAAGCATTGCGGTGCTTTCGTCGAATATGATTATATCCCTGTGCATGGCGAGAACGCCGGCAATGGCAATTCTCTGCTTCTGTCCGCCGGAAAGCCTTTGGGTGGCGTGGCGGGCGTATTCCTTCATGCCCACGGTTTCAAGCGCCTCGTCTACTCTGCGGCGGATTTCCGCAGAGGGAACGCCCAAATTTTCGGGGCCGAAGGCAACGTCCTCCTCCACAATGGTGGCGACAATCTGGTTATCGGGGTTTTGAAACACCATGCCCACGTTTTTTCTTGCTTCGTAAATATCGTCCTCGCCGATTCCCTCGGCGGTCATGTCCCTTCCTTCGATAAAGAGCTTTCCTTCATCGGGAAAAAGTATCATGCACATGAGCTTTGCAAGGGTGGATTTTCCGCTTCCGTTCCGTCCGAGAATTGCCGTAAAGGAGCCTTTTTCTATTTCAAGGCTTACGTCGGAAAGCGCCTTTCGGGGCTTTGTGTCCTCGTCCGCAGGATATGAAAAGCTTATATGCTCTGCTTTGATTATCGGTTCCATAGTTCTCCTGTTTTCTATATGTCAGCCGTTTGTCCAGCGTGCCGACGCTCCCGCAGGGAGGTACAGCCCCGTGGACGAAACCTTAATTCCAAGCTCGGAGGCCTCCGTTTTGCCCCTGAGCCCCATGGCGTCCATGGTCATATACGCCATGGTTGAGGGGGAAAGCCCCGTTGTATACGAATTGACAAGGAAGAAAGAGGGGTCGTCCGACATGAGCCTTGCCGCAAGGGAGATAAGCTCATGGGCACATTCCTCCAGCTTCCACACTTCCCCTCCGGGGCCTCTGCCGTAGGAGGGAGGGTCCATTATTATGCCGTCGTAGGTGTGACCCCGCCGAAGCTCTCTTTCCACAAACTTTTTGCAGTCGTCCACTATATATCTGACGGGAGCGTCGGCAAGTCCCGACAGGCGAAGATTTTCTTTCGCCGCCGCAACCATTCCCTTTGCCGCGTCCACGTGGCAGACACAGGCTCCCGCCTTTGCCGCCGCCGCAGTAGCGCCGCCCGTATATGCGAAAAGGTTCAAAACGGAGGTTTTTTTGCCCTCGGCGCACCTCGCACGGATAAGTTCCGAAAACCAGTCCCAGTTTGCCGCCTGCTCAGGGAAAAGCCCCGTATGCTTAAAGCCCATGGGACGGAGCTTAAAGGTAAGCTCGCCGTAGCTTATACACCATTCCTCCGGCATTTTTGAAACGACCCATTTTCCGCCGCCGCTTTTGCTTCTTTTATACACGCCGTGGGCTTTTGCCCATCGGGGGTCACGTTTTTCCGTTTTCCAGATTATCTGCGGGTCGGGACGGATAAGGATATAGTCTCCCCACCGCTCCAGCCGCTCCCCGTCGGAGGCGTCCAACAGCTCATAATCCTTCCAGTTTTCAGAGCTCCACATATTTTCCGTTTCCTTGCTCACTTATAAAAATTACTTAAAGGCGACGCCGCAGTATGCCCGTGGCAGATTGCCAGGGCTATGGCGTCGGCGGTATCGTCGGGCTTGGGCGGCTTTTTCAGCCCCAAAAGGGACGTTACCATGGCGATTACCTGCTTTTTCTCCGCCCTGCCGTAGCCCACTATGGCCTGCTTTACCTGAAGGGGGGTATACTCAAAAATGGGAACTCCCGCCTCGTGGGCGCTGAGAAGAATAACCCCTCTCGCCTCCGCCACAACGATTCCGGTTTTCTGGTTGGTGTTCCAGAAAAGCTCCTCCACGCTCATAACGTCCGGCTTATATTTTTCGATTATTTCCGTCATACCCACATGTATCTGGCGGAGCCTCTCCTCAACCTTCAGCCCTGCCGCAGTCTGTATGGAGCCGAAGCCAACGGGCGTAAATCTGCCGTTTTCGTATCTGAGTGCGCCCCAGCCCACTATGGCTATTCCGGGGTCTATTCCGAGTATTACCAATTCTACCCCACCTTAAAAAACTGTTATCAAGTGATTATACCACAATAATCATAATAAGTCAAAGAATTTGTTAAATATTATAAGAAATTTTTACAATTATTTACATTTGTTTTTTTAGAAATCTCTCTGTTTTTATTTACTTCCCCCGAATTCTGTGGTATAATAAACTGATTAATTATGATTACGGGACTTATTTATGAATAATTTACCTATAATTCGGGTGGGAGACGTGCTTGAACTGAAAAAAGCTCACCCCTGCGGCTCCAAACGGTTTTCCGTTCTGCGGGTCGGAAGCGATATTCGCATAGTTTGCTCCGGGTGCGGCAGAGACCTTACCGTTCCCAGAGTAAAGCTGGAAAAATCTATTAAGAAAAACTACGGGGAATCCAATGGATAACAACGTCCAAGCCACAGCCTCACCGGCTGAAGAAAAATTCATAACTCCGCTGAGCCCGAGAAAAACCTTAAAACAGCTTTTTTCGGAGTTTGCGGCGGAGAAAAAATATCTTTTGCTGTGCTTTCTCGTTCCCTTCGGGATTATGGGCATTATGTATTTCTGCATGTCCGTGTACCACGGGGGAGAATGTGTTTTAGTGCTTGACCTTAACGGTCAGTATGTTTACTTTTTTGAAGCTCTCAGGAGCTTTCTCCACGGGGACGGAAGCCTGCTTTATTCCTTCGGACGGGCTCTCGGCGGCGAGTTTATGGGCATTTTCGCCTACTATCTTTCCAGCCCCTTTTCCCTTAT
>JAQXKW010000087.1 GCA_029010655.1 Clostridia bacterium
CACAGTTTTTTCCTTCCAAGGCATTTCCATAACCTCTTTCTTTTGGTCATTTCTTGCCTTCTATTATACTTCAAAACTGTTTACTATCCTATTACATTACCTGTTTACTATCTTATTACATTGTACAGCTTGCTCCCGCCGCTTTTTGATATACGCTAAATATCCGTCAACAAGATTTACATACGGTTTATTCCCCATGAAGAACAACGTAAATTCCACGCAAAACGGCGGCAGCAAGCCACCGCCCTACGGTCTGCCATAGCCGCCCGTCTGTGCACCGCACCATCGCTGTCATTGAGGGACGGCTGCTGCGCCGTAGTGCTGTTTTCCCCCATTTTGATTGCCTTATACAACAAAACTGAAAAAAATACTTGATTTTTGTCACCGTGGGTGATATAATATTACGGTAAAATGCGTTGAAGAAGCGGCAAAGAATTAACCGTGCGGAAAAGAGAAGTGTGTCTCGGCTGAAAGCACACTGCACGAAGTTCCGAGCCTTTCACTTCGGAGCATGCGGGTAATGCCGCCGGGTGCGCGCCTTATAGCGTTATGAGTGCCGTTCTACGGAATTTGGGTGGTACCGCGGAAATGTTTTTTCGTCCCGAAGCATATTTTGCTTCGGGGCTTTTTATATGTAAATTAAAAACGGGAGATATACAGCATGAAAGAAAAACTGAAAAATATCAAGGAACAGGCGCTGGCGGCGCTTTCTGCCGCCGACGCAGACATTGAAGCCCTCCGTATAAAATATTTGGGCAAAAAAGGCGAGCTTACTGCCGTTCTCCGTGGCATGGGAGCTTTGTCCGCAGAGGAAAGACCTGTAATCGGTCAGTTGGCAAACGATGTCAGAGCGGCTATTGAGGAGAAAATCACAAACCGTGCCGCAGAGCTGAAAGCCGCCGCACAGGATATGAAGCTTGCCGCCGAAAAGGTGGACGTAACCGTCCCCGGAAAGGAGCCTAGGCGCGGACATCTCCATCCTCTCACCAAGGCTCAGAGAGAGCTTGAGGACATCTTCATCGGCATGGGCTTTGAAATAGTGGAGGGACCGGAAGTTGAGCTTGATTACTATAACTTCCAGGCTCTGAACATTCCTCCGGAGCACCCCGCCAGAGATACTCAGGACACCTTCTACATTACCGATAATATTCTTCTCCGTTCACAAACCTCCCCCGTGCAGGTAAGAACCATGGAGAAAAAGCATCCTCCCATAAGAATTATTTCTCCCGGCAGAGTTTACCGCTCCGACGCCGTGGACGCAACCCACTCCCCCCTGTTCCATCAGCTTGAGGGACTTGTTGTAGATAAGAATATCACCATGGGCGACCTTAAAGGAACGCTTGAGCTGTTCGCAAAGAGAATGTTCGGCGAGGACACGAAAATCCGTTTCCGTCCCCATCATTTCCCGTTTACCGAGCCCTCCGCCGAGGTAGACGTTTCCTGCTTCAAGTGCGGAGGCAAGGGCTGCCGCTTCTGCAAGGGAGAAGGCTGGATAGAAATTCTGGGCGCAGGAATGGTTCATCCCAACGTGCTCCGCGGCTGTGACATTGACCCTGAGGTATACAGCGGCTTTGCCTTCGGTCTGGGCATTGAAAGAATCGTTCTCTTAAAGCACCATATCGACGATATGAGACTGCTGTACGAAAACGACGTGCGCTTCATCAAACAGTTTTAATTGGGGGAAAAGCAAATGAATTTACCGAGAAAATGGCTTGCTGATTTCACAGATGTCAGCGATATAAATACTAAAGAATACTGTGACAGAATGACAGACACCGGCTCCAAGGTTGAAGGCTTCGAAACCGTCGCCGAGGAGATAAAGGGCGTGGTCGTGGGAAAAATACTGAAAGTTGAAAAGCATCCCGACGCGGATAAGCTGGTGGTATGCTCCGTGGATATAGGCAGGGATGCGCCCGTGCAGATTGTCACCGCCGCCACCAATGTTTTTGAAGGTGCGTTTGTTCCCGTTGCAACGGACGGCTCCGACCTACACGGCGGAATTCATATTAAAAAAGGAAAGCTCCGGGGCGTCGAAAGCAACGGAATGTTCTGCTCCGTGGCAGAGCTGGGGCTCACCCTCCACGATATGCCCGGCGCAATCGAGGACGGGATTCTGATTTTCAACGATACCGACGTGGAAAATGCGGTTCCCGGCGCCGATGTAAAGGATATTATCGGCATGGTTGACGACGTGGTGGAATTTGAAATCACGCCTAACCGCCCCGACTGCCTTTCTGTTATAGGACTTGCAAGAGAGACGGCTGTTTCCTTTGACAGACCGCTCAATGTTCCCGCACCCACCGTACAGCCTCTGGGCGACGGCGATAAGGTGGAAAACTACCTGAAGGTTGACATTAACGATTCCGACCTTTGCTTCAGATATTCCGCCGCCGCAGTGAAGAACGTAAAAATCGAGCCCTCGCCTCTGTGGCTCAGAATGAGACTTCGTGCCGCAGGCGTACGCCCCATAAACAATATCGTAGATATAACCAACTACGTAATGCTTGAATACGGCCAGCCCATGCACGCCTTTGATTATTCCTGCCTTGACGGCAGTCATATAATCGTCCGCCGTGCCCAGGACGACGAGGCTTATAAATCCCTTGACGATAAGGATCATATTCTTGATTCCTCCATGCTTGTGATCTCCGACGAGAAAAAGGCGGTCGCCCTTGCAGGTATTATGGGCGGCGCAAACAGCGAGATTACGGACAGCACCGCAACGGTTATTTTCGAGTCAGCAACCTTTAAGGGCTCAAACGCCCGTGTCACCTCCAGAAAGCTGGGTATGAGAACGGAAAGCTCCGGCAGATTTGAAAAGGGAATGGACCCCGAAAATACAATGCCCGCACTTCTCCGTGCGTGCCAGCTTGTTCAGCTCTTGGGCGCAGGTCAGGTGGTAGA
>JAQXKW010000088.1 GCA_029010655.1 Clostridia bacterium
CTGAAAAGGTTCGGGAACTGGGGCTGAAAACTGTTCTGACCCTTGAGGGAACAAATCACAGCCTTGCCGAAACAATAGTTAAAAATTCGGGAACGGACGCGCAGATACTTTATATGGATTCCATGCAATCCGTAACGTCTGAGGATGTTAAGAACGGCGCGGATTATTTAGCAATTATGGAAAAGAACCTTGATGTTCTTAAAAAAGCTCTGAATTGAGGTGCCGCATGGAACAGATAGTATGTAAAAATCTCTGCCTCGGCTATGACGGCAGGGCGATAATCGATAATTTGAATTTTACCGTAAATACAGGGGATTACCTGTGTATAGTGGGCGAGAACGGTTCGGGGAAAAGCACACTTATGCGTACTGTTCTGGGGCTTCAGGCCCCTGTCTCCGGTACTATCGAATACCGTAACGGGCTTTGTGCAAATCAGATAGGCTATCTTCCTCAGCAAACCGTTGTTCAGCGAGATTTTCCGGCGTCCGTGAGAGAAATTGTTCTCTCAGGCTGTCAGGGCAGGTGCGGTCTCAGACCCTTTTACAATAAGGAAGAAAAAGCACTTTGCGAAAAGAATATGGAGCGAATGGGAATAACCTCCTTTGCAAAACGCTGTTACAGAGAGCTGTCAGGCGGACAGCAGCAGAGGGTGCTTCTTGCAAGAGCCCTTTGCGCCGCAGGAAAGGTATTGCTTCTGGACGAGCCTGTTTCAGGGCTCGACCCAAAGGTTACGGTGGAAATGTACTCCCTTATTGAAGGGCTTAACCGTGACGACGGAATAACTGTCATAATGATTTCCCACGATATTGCGGCGGCGCTTGACTATGCAACTCACGTTCTCCATATAGGAAAAGACACCTTTTTCGGAACACGGGAGGATTATAAAAACAATTATTCCGGCACCTTTTTCAACAAAGGGAAAGGAGATGTGGATAATGGCTGAATTAATCGATAAATTTATCCTATATTTCCAATATCCCTTTGTCAGATATGCCATTATAGTGGGCGTACTGATAGCTTTATGCTCCTCGTTGCTGGGTGTTACGCTGGTGCTGAAAAGATTTTCCTTTATAGGCGACGGACTTTCTCACGTGGCTTTCGGCGCTATGGCAATAGCGGCAGTTTTGAAGGTTACGAACCAGATGCTTATCATTCTGCCTATTACCGTAATCTGTGCAATTCTGCTTCTCAGCGCAGGGCAGAATGCCAAGATTAAAGGCGACGCCGCCGTTGCAATGATTTCCGTGGGCGCGCTTGCAATAGGCTATCTTTTGATGAACATATTTTCCACGTCCTCAAATCTTTCCGGTGATGTGTGTTCAACCCTTTTCGGTTCAACCTCTATACTTACGCTTTCGGAATTTGACGTTTGGCTGTGCGTAGGGCTGTCCGTAATTGTGGTGACCGTGTTTGTACTGTTCTACAACAAGATTTTTTCGGTTACCTTTGACGAAGCCTTCGCCCGTGCAACAGGCACAAAGGCACGGCTGTATAATTTGGTAATAGCCGTAATGGTGGCAATTATTATAGTGCTTGCCATGAATCTTGTTGGCTCTCTGCTTATATCGGCTCTGGTGATTTTCCCGGCGCTTTCCGCAATGAGAGTGTTTAAGAGCTTCAAATCAGTAACCGTATGTGCGGCAGTTCTTTCCGTTGCGGCGTCGCTTACAGGCTTGCTTACGGCAATAATAGGCGGCACACCCGTTGGCTCTACCATTGTTTTAATTGACATTATAGCCTTTGCTCTGTTTTCGGCAATAGGTGCATTTGCGAAAGGTAAACGAACATGAAAAAACTATCATTGATACTTTCTTTTATACTTGCGATTTGCCTGCTTTGTTCATGCTCGGACAGCGAAAAAGCCGACAACGGCGGCGACGGCGGCAACAAGGAGTCACTTGTGGGTGCATTTGAAACTGTAATTAACGCAAACGAATATATACTCTATCAGAACGTGTTTTATAACGATATGGCGTCCGATTATGTCGGAAAGGAACAGACAAAAATCGGCACCTTTGCAAAAGTGTATGACCGTTATAATGATGTAACCCGTTATTACGTGTGGGGATATTACGACCAGACCAAATGCTGTGACTGGCAATGGGAAATCTGCCCCGACGGTCTCAGCGAAATTCCCGCAGAGGGCTCAAAGGTGACCGTAAAGGGAACCTTTACTGCAAGCGACAAAGCCCTTGACAAATACTGGCTCTCCGGTACAACCGTTTCCGTTGACTCCGAATATGCCGGAAAGCTGTACGACGTTAATATGTGCTTTATGAGTGCAACTCTTGAGAGAGTTCAGCTCGTAAACATGCAGAATTATCCGGATTTCTTTGAGGGAAAGACCGTGTCTGCCTACGGCAGAGTGTTCAGCTTAACCCATATTCAGCATCCGTACTACGATTCCACATGGACGCAGGAATTTGAAACAGATGTTACTGTTCCTGCAATAGGAACCCCCGTAACCGCTGTGGGTACTTATAAAAGCGGAGTTATTGCGGACTGCGTATTGGAGCAGACCTCCGCTTACTGACGGGTAATTTGTAATTTTCCGGCACCAATAAAAACAAGGCACAGTGGAGAAAATCTCCGCTGTGCCTTATCTTTTTTAGGATTTGTAATTATTCCTCGTCTTCTGCGGGGAATTCCTCGTCCTCATCTGAGAATACATCATCCTCATCGGAAAACTCGTCGTCAAACATTTCGGAAGAAGAAATCACATCATCGTCGATATCGTCATCAATGTAGTCTTCAGAGTCGACGTCCTCGCCCTCAAGGGGCTCATCGTCCTCTCTGTCGTCCTCATAGCTGATAGTGCCGTACTTTTCGTAGAACTCATCGTCCTCGGTGCTGTTAATTTTCTCAACCTCGATGTTGTTGTAGCAGGGCATACCTGTTCCGGCAGGAATAAGCTTACCGATAAGCACATTCTCTTTAAGTCCCATAAGGTGGTCGACCTTACCCTTAATAGCGGCTTCCGTAAGAACCTTTGTGGTTTCCTGGAAGGACGCCGCAGAAAGGAAGGATTCGCACTGGAGAGAAGCCTTGGTAATACCCAGAAGAACGGGCTCCGCAGTCGCAAGCATAAGATCACGCTCGCCTGCATCAATACGCTTTTGAATTTCTTCGTTTGCGTCAAGCAGCTCTATCTTCTCAACGTTAATACCGGGAAGCATATCGGTGCTGCCGGGATCAACAATGTGCATCTTTCTTGTCATCTGCCTTGTGATGATTTCGATATGCTTATCATTGATTCCGATATTCTGGCTTGAGTAAACCTTCTGAACCTCAAGGATAATATAATCGTAAACTGCGTCAATGCCGTTAATACGGAGAATATCGGCAGGATTCTTATATCCTTCGGTCAGCTCCTGACCTGCGGTAACGAATTCGCCGTCTTCAACGGTGATTGTGGTACCGTAGGGAATGGGGTATTCCTTCTGCTCGCCTGTTTCGGCGTTTGTTATAACGATATTGTGTATCTTCTTAACGTCACGGATTTCCACAGTGCCGGCAAATTCAGCCACAACAGAGGTTTTCTTGGGCTTTCTTGCCTCGAACAGCTCCTCAACTCGGGGAAGACCCTGAGTGATGTTTGCACTTGCAACACCGCCGGTGTGGAAGGTTCTCATGGTAAGCTGTGTACCGGGCTCGCCGATAGACTGAGCGGCGATAATACCCACAGCTTCACCGATATTGACGGTCTTTGAGTTGGCAAGGTCTGCACCGTAGCAGTGCGAGCAAACGCCGTGGCGTGCTTTGCACTGGAGGACGGTGCGGATATGCACTTCTTTAATACCGGCGGCCTCAACAGCCTTTGCCTGTTCCTCTGTTACCATGGTGTTATCGGGAACGATAACCTCGCCGGTGGCAGGGTCTACCACGTCGCCGATAACGTATCTGCCGTGAATACGCTGGCTGAGAGACTCAATCTTCTGGTTTCCGTCCATAATGTCGGAAACCACGATGCCGTGAGTTGCTCCGCAGTCAACCTCTCTGATAATAACATCCTGAGATACGTCAACAAGACGTCTGGTAAGGTAACCGGAGTCAGCCGTTTTAAGAGCCGTGTCGGAAAGGGATTTACGTGCACCGCGTGCCGCAATGAAGTACTCCAGTATATTCAAGCCTTCACGGAAGTTGGACTTGATCGGGATCTCCATGGTTTTACCTGATGTTGCGAACATCAAACCACGGATACCTGCAAGCTGTCTCATCTGAGTTACGTTACCGCGGGCGCCGGAGTCGGACATCATTTTGATAGGATTGTAACGGTTGAAGTTTGCCTGAAGGGCGGCGACAACCTCGTCCGTCGTCTTTTCCCATGTAGCGATTACGCTGCGGTATCTTTCCTCGTCGGAAAGAACGCCCTGCATATAGTAGTCCTGAATTTCGTCTACCTTTTTCTCAGCTTCGGCTACAAGGGTATATTTCTGCGGCGGAATAGCCATATCAGCTATTGAAATGGAGATAGAAGCCTTTGTGGAGTACTTATATCCCATAGCCTTAATGTTGTCAAGCATTTCGGCGGTAGTCTCAAAGCCGTGAATCTTGATACATCTGTCAATAATCTGACCCAGCTGCTTTGAGCCGCAGACAAAGGTTATCTCAAGGTCGAAGAACTTGTCGGGATCGCTTCTGTCAACATAGCCAAGGTCCTGAGGAATAGGCTGGTTGAATATGAGAAGTCCCATTGTTGCGTCTATGATTTTTGATTCCATAACGCCGTTGCGTTCCTTGAACACACGAACCTTAATGGGAGCGTGAAGTCCGATGTCGCCGTTCTGATAAGCCATCATGGCTTCATTGAAGTCACGGAACACCTTGCCTTCGCCGGGTTCGCCCGCACGGTCGATAGTAAGATAGAAGGAACCAAGTACCATGTCCTGTGAAGGAACGGTGATAGCTTTACCGTCAACAGGCTTCAAAAGGTTATTGGCAGAGAGCATAAGGAATCTTGCCTCAGCCTGAGCCTCTGCGGAAAGGGGTACGTGAATAGGCATCTGGTCGCCGTCGAAGTCTGCGTTGAACGCCTTACATACCAGAGGATGAAGCTTAATTGCACGGCCTTCAACCAGCACGGGCTCGAATGCCTGAATAGACAGACGGTGAAGGGTAGGAGCACGGTTAAGAAGC
>JAQXKW010000089.1 GCA_029010655.1 Clostridia bacterium
AGGTGCCGAAGGGTGCCGTTGACGAATACGGGGTAAGGCTCGGGGATATAGATTTTTATGAGAGTAACCCGGATATATCGTTTATTCCGGCGGATACAATACTGGCGGTAAGAGTTACATCGCCCGTCAACCTGAAAAGCGAGGAAAAATCCCGGGAGTATTCGGAGCGCCACCGTGATCTGTTCCGAGATATAGTCCTTTTTGAGGCGGAGGAAGAATAAGAGAAAAGACCTGCGGCAGGGAAGTCCCTGCCGCAGGTCTTTTCAGCGGATAGAGGCCGGCAATCAGACGGCGGGAGCAAGACGGCGCCCTACGGTCTGCCCCTCCCCGCCCCCATAAAAACTCAAAAAATCCCCCAAAAAATTAAAATTCCTCTTGACAAAACAGAAGCGGGGTTCTATAATGAACATATGAACACTTATTCATATGTTGGAGGAAACATGGAAGACAAACATCAGGACGATTTCGAAGGTGTGAAGAACTCGCTTCCCGACGACGAAATGCTTTATGACCTTGCCGAGCTATATAAGATTTTCGGCGATACCACCAGGGTAAAAATACTGTATATCCTCTTTCAGGGGGAAATGTGCGTTCAGCATATATCCGAACTGCTCAGTGTTTCCCAGTCCGCCGTGTCCCATCAATTGAGAATTCTCAAGGGCGCAAGGCTTGTAAGAGCCCGTCGGGACGGGAAAACGTCTTATTACTCCCTTGCAGACGACCACGTCCGTGAGATTATCGGCTGCGGCATGGAGCACATTAACGAATGATTAACTAAAAAATATAAATCAGAAAGGAAATATAACTATGACAAAGGTATTCAGCTTATCGGATGTGGACTGCCCCGTATGTGCAGGCAAAATGCAGGAGGCTATCGCCGGAATTGACGGCGTTATCAGCGCAAGAATAGATTTTCTCGTGCTGAAGCTGACAATTGAGGCGGAGGAAAAGGACTTTCCCAAAATAATGAAGCAGGCGGCAAAGGTTGTCCGCCGTATTGAGCCCGACTGCGAAATTGAAGAGATATAAGAGGGAAACAGAGAAAAAATGAAACTTACCCGCAGTCAGAAAAAAAGACTTTGGTCCATAATCGCAGGAGCGGTGCTTTTCGCCGCAGGAGCGGTGTTGGGACTGCTCGATTTTGAGCTTTTTTCAGCTATTGCGTTTGCGGCGGCAGGGGCGGCGGCAGGCTGGCTTTGCATTGTCAAAGCGTTTACGGGGATAGCCCGCGGAGACTTCTTCGACGAAAACATGCTCATGACCATTGCGGCGTCCGGCGCGGTAATCCTGGGAGAATACCCCGAGTGCGCCGCCGTAATGATACTTTATCAGATAGGCGAACTGTTCCAGTCAATCGCCGTGGGACGCTCCCGCCGCTCAATCCGTGAGCTGACGGCTCTTTGCCCCGATTTTGCCCATGCCCTGCGAAACGGAGAAGTTAAGGATATTCCCACCGCAGAGCTTGCTGTGGGGGATATTGTGCAGATAAGGGCAGGGGAGAGAATCCCCGCAGACTGTACGGTAATAAAGGGCGAAACAACGGTGGATACCTCGCCCGTAACAGGCGAAAGCGTGCCAAGAGACGCCGCTGTGGGAGATAGGCTTTATTCCGGCTGTATAAATGTAACGGGGCTTGTAAACGCTCAGGTGGACAGAGTTCCGGCAGACAGCGCCGCAGGAAGAATTTTGAAGCTGACTGAAACGGCAAGCGACCGCAAAACAAAATCGGAAGCGTTTATTACCAGATTTGCCAAGGTTTATACCCCCGCCGTCGCCCTTTTTGCGGCGCTGATAGCGCTGGGCGTTCCGCTTATTCTTCTCCTTGCAAACGGCACACCCTATTCGGAAAGCCTTCCGGAGTGGAGCCGCAGAGCACTTTCCATGCTTGTAATATCCTGTCCGTGCGCTTTGGTAATTTCCGTTCCCCTCGGCTATTTCTGCGGCCTTGGCAACGCCTCCAGAAACGGAATACTTATAAAAGGCTCAACCTGTGTGGATACCTTAGCCGGGGTCGATACGGCGGTTTTCGATAAAACGGGAACGCTTACCGGTGGCATCCTTTCCGTTACGGATATTGTTACGGATTCGGATAAAGACGAGCTTTTGCGCCTTGCGGCGTCAGCGGAGAAAAATTCCTCCCACCCCATTGCCAAAGCCATATGTAAAGCGGCAGACAGCACATACGGTGTGGAAAGCGTGACGGAAATCACGGGAAGCGGCGTTGAAGCGTGCCTTTCGGACGGCAGAATAATCAAGGTGTGCCGCCCGGAGATAAGAGACGGCACAACGGCGGTGGAGGTGTTTGAAAACGGAAAGCTAATCGGCAGAATATGCCTTGCAGACACCATAAAACCTACCACGGCACAGGCACTTGAAAAAATGCGTTCTTTCGGCGTAAAGAAAACAGTAATGCTGACTGGCGATAACAAAGCGTCAGCCGAAGAAGTGGCAGAGAAGGCGGGCATTGACGAAACCGAAGCGGAGCTGCTTCCCGAGCAGAAGTATTCCCGCATAGAGGAGCTTTGCCGTGATGGCACGGTTATGTACGTGGGCGACGGAATAAACGATTCCCCGTCCCTTGCGGGAGCGCACGTAGGCGTTGCAATGGGAGCCCTCGGCGCACAGGCGGCAATAGAAGCCGCAGACGTTGTGCTTATGTCGGGAGATCTTGACCGGCTGGCATATGCCTTAAAGCTTGCGAAAAGAACGGTGAAAGCCGTTAAAGCGAATATAATAATTTCTCTTTTGATAAAAGCTTCGGTTTTGATTCTCGCCTCCCTTGATATTGTGGGAATGTGGGCGGCGGTAGCCGCAGACGTGGGCGTTTGCATTGTCTGCGTAACAAATTCCATGAGACTGCTGAAATAGGATCTGCGGGGGGATTTTTGAAAAAATCCCCCGAACCCCCAAAAACTTTAATAGGATACATAATAAAAAATCCGAAGTTACACATAGGTAAATCGGGATTTGCGGAGGCATATTAAATGAATTCAGAAGTTAATTTTAGATATGCAGAAAGAAACGACGTTGCATTAATTCTGAGCTTTATTAAAGAACTTGCGGACTATGAAAAAATGTTGAATGAAGTTGTTGCTGAT
>JAQXKW010000090.1 GCA_029010655.1 Clostridia bacterium
GAGTTTGAGAAGTACTTCTTCCCGCAGGCAGACGGCATAATCGACGTAATAAGCCAGAAGCTTCTCCCCCTTGCAGGCAGAGTTTCAACTATAAACGAGTCTGAGCTTGAGCATCAGGCACGCAGCAAGGCAGGACTTTAACAAAAAGTGACGGTTGCCCAAGTGTCCATAAGGACACTTGGGCAGTTTTATTCGCCACACGGCGAGTGATATTGCTAAAGCAGTTTTATTATGCTACGCATAGTTTTATTGCCTGCGGCAATTTTACGGCGAATAAAATATCACTGAAACCGCAGGTTTCAATATCACGCTTGCCGTCGGCAAGCATATCACTCTTTGCGAAGCAAAGAATATCACTGCCAAAGCTTTAGAAAACCGTCCTTAATAAACCTGCTCATTTCCGTCCCTTTTTTTGCGGTAATTCTTGACCGGCGAAAATATCGGTGGTATACTGTTAACAAACTTAGCGAAGGTGGTATTTTACAATGAATGCTGTGATTTTCGGCGCCGGAAATATAGGACGGGGATTTATCGGTGCGCTTTTCTCCGGGGCAGGACTTAATGTTACATTTATAGACGTGGCAAAGCCCATTGTGGAGAGAATGAACGCAGACGGCTGCTATCCTCTGCATATTGTGGGCGGTGAGGAAGAAAAGATAATTACCGTTAAAAACGTGTGCGCCGTGGACGGAAACGACCGTGATGCGGCACTTGAGGCGCTTCTTAACGCAGATATTGCCGCAACCTGCGTGGGCGCAAAGGCGATAAAATATATAATTCCCAATCTGTCCGCAGGAATAAAGGCCCGCCATGCGAAAGGACTGAAACCCTTAAACCTGCTTATCTGCGAGAACATGATGGACGCCGATAAATATATAAGAGACGAGCTTTTAGCCCCTGTTCTCACGGCGGAGGAAATAGAGGATATAGGTCTTGTTGAAACCTCCGTGGGCAGAATGGTGCCTGTGCCCAAGCCCTC
The DNA here is from genome assembly GCA_029010655.1 of Clostridia bacterium. Classification (GTDB taxonomy): domain Bacteria; phylum Bacillota; class Clostridia; order Oscillospirales; family CAG-272; genus Avispirillum. The sequence goes on from JAQXKW010000090.1 coordinate 980, forward strand.
GGCAGAAGGGGAAAATCCCCTGAAAATCGCCGTGGAGGAGTACGGAGTTCTCCCCGTTGACCGTGCCGCCTTTAAGGGCGAGGTGCCGGAAATTAAGAATATGGTGCCCTTTGCACCGTTCCATTATTACATAGAGCGCAAGCTGTTTATCCATAATATGGGACACGCAGTTTGTGCATATTTCGGAAGCCTTCTCGGTCACGAATATATCTGCGACAGTATTGCCGACCCATATGTGCGCCTTTTGGTTCAGGGGGCAATGCTTGAATCCGCAGAGGCTCTCTCTTCAAAGTATTCCGTGCCCGTAAAACCCCTCTTAAATCATGCGTCAGACCTTATCCGCCGCTTCGGGAACCGTGCGCTGGGCGATACCTGCGCCCGTGTGGGCGGGGATATTCCCAGAAAACTCTCAAATTCCGACAGACTGACGGGAGCCGCTTTGCAGGTGCTTGAGGGAGGAAACTTCCCCGTGTTTATCTGCACGGGAAGTGCCGCCGCACTGTATTGCTATGTAAAGGAAAACGCAGTTGAAGAAAAGGACGTCACAGAAACGCTCTGTTCACTCACCGGGCTTTCCGCCGATCACGAAATAACACAGTGCACCGTGAAAATGTACGCTCATATCGCCGCAGGGGAGACGCTTTCGGAAATTCTCTCCGCCGCAGACACGGAGCTTCACGAGAAGCTGGGAATGATTGTTTGAGTTTGTAATAGGAGAGGCTTTGCCAAGCCTCTCCTTTAACAATGCTTCAAAAAGAGGCTCGGGCACGTCAAATGCCGTTATTTTATCGGTTGCGTGAATGTTAATTTGCATTGCTTGATAAGGCAGAGTTTTGACGTTATAATGGTGCCGGAACCGAAAAGGAGGTGTCCCATATGTTGAATGAAAGAATAAGAGAACTGCGAAAAAGAAAAGGCTTTACGCAGGAGGAGCTGGCAGTCCGTCTCCATGTTGTAAGACAGACAGTTTCCAAATGGGAAAAGGGCGTATCTGTTCCGGACGCATCAACCTTGCAGTCTGTGGCGGAGGTGCTGGAGGTATCCGTGCAGGAGCTTTTGGGCGCCGATGCAAAACAGCCCGAAAGTCAAAATGAAATAGCCGCTCAGCTGTCAAGAATCAACGAACAGATGGCAGTCCGAAACAGGCGGTCGGTGATTATATGGAAAACCGTCAGTATTGTCCTTGCCGTGGCTTTGATTTTCTCCGCCGCATGGCTTGTATTAAGACTGCAAACAGCAAATCAACAGGAAAACCGGCAGGAATCAGTCATGCTTCCCGATACGGTCGAGCTGTCAGACATACATATTGACGGGGACAAAAACCGCCTTGTCTGTTCTTTTGTTCCGAGCATCGGAAATTTGGATTTGGAATACTCCGTTACGTTAAGCTGTCATGCAACCGACGTGCCGGATAAGACGGCGGACGCCGAATACCGAAACGGAATCTGCACGGCGGTGTTTGAAAATGCAGACCTTTTCGAGTATATTGATTACAGTATAGTACTCAGCATAAGAGACGGAAAAGAAACAAGGAATACTGTCGTTGTCACTTCAATGTCGGTGGAAAGGGACGGCTTTTCCTGGTCTTCCCCTTGGAATTAACGGAAAAATACGAAAATTTCGACAAAAATCCTCTCTGTGTGCGCTTTTCTATTTGAAAGTGTCGCAGAGGGGTTTTTATAATAAAATAAAGTTGACAAAAA
>JAQXKW010000091.1 GCA_029010655.1 Clostridia bacterium
TACCGTTGTTTTTATTACACCGACATTTTACCACAAAATACAAAAAAACTCAACCGGATTTGCAAAAATCCCTGCTTTGTGCGAATTGATTTCTGAAAATGTGGAAAGGAGCTTTATAATAAAACGCCTTTCCCCGAAATCTTACTGTCCTTTTGACAGCTCTCTCACCAAAGCCTGCATTTCGTCCTTAGACGACACGTTATGAGCCCTGTTTATAAACTCCTCCTGCTTTTCCCCGGAGAGATTTGAAAAAATCTGCATAGCATCGGGATTTTGTGCAAGCGCAAAGCAAAATCCCAGCGGCAAATCGTTTTTGTTCATGTTTTTCACCTCAAAGGTAGTTTTCCCGAAGAAATTCGGATTATCATTATAAAAAAACGCAAGGAGGCTTGTCCGCAGACGGTAAATTTACGTAAATTTCTTGTATTTTATCAAAATTCTTTTTTATATGCTTGACAATTCGGAAATTAAGAGGTATAATTTAACTAAACTGATAATTTGCCCGAGATATTTTTACCGAACTCCTGAACACAGGAGGATTTTTCTATGTTTGATATTATTTCTCTGGGCGAGCTTCTTATCGATTTTACCCCCAGAGGCACAAGCGAAAGGGGAAATTTTCTTTTTGAGGCAAGTCCCGGCGGGGCTCCCTGCAATATGCTTGCGGCGGCGGCGGCTCTCGGAAAAAAGACCGCTTTTATCGGAAAGGTTGGCGACGACACCTTCGGACGTTTTCTCGAAAGTACAATAACCTCTCTCGGCATTGACGCCGGGGCTCTTTATAAAACAGACGGCGCATTTACCACCCTTGCGTTTGTAACCCTTGACAGCGAAGGCAACAGAAACTTTTCTTTTGCAAGAAATAAAAGTGCGGACACCCTGCTCTCCCCCGACGAGGTTCCTGCGGAGCTTATAAAAAACACACGGATTTTTCATGTGGGCACGCTTTCTCTGACGGACGAGCCCTCTAAAAGTGCAACTATGTCGGCTCTTGACACGGCAAAAAAGCACGGCGTATGCATATCGGTTGACCCCAATCTTCGGGAGCCCTTATGGAGAAATCTTGACGATGCGAAAAATGCAATCAGAACCGTGCTTTCGTATGCGGATATTATCAAAATATCCGATTATGAGCTTGAATTTCTGTACGGGATTTCGGATATTGAAAAGGCGGCAAGGCTTTGCTTTGAAGAATTTTCGCCGAAAATTCTTTTTGCCACCTGCGGAAAGAAGGGGGCATACGCGCTCACCGAAAATCACACCGTTCATCACCCGTGCTATCTGAAGGTAAAAACAGTAGACACCACGGGAGCGGGAGACTCCTTCTGCGGCACTTCCCTTTCTGCGCTTATAGACGAGGGGCTTGATTTTGCCGCACTTACTGAGGAAAAGCTGTTTGAAATCGCACGGTTTGCGTCAGCCGCTGCATCTATTACCACATCTCGCTACGGCGCCATATCCGTAATGCCCCGCAGGGAAGAAATCGAAGACCTGATAAGCGTAGGTCTTTAATTATTAAAAAGGAAGAGACCATGAGCGCAACCATTAAAGACGTGGCAAAGAAAGCGGGGGTTTCCATTGCCACCGTATCTCACACCATAAACAAGACCCGTTATGTAAGCCCCGAGCTTGCAGAGCTTGTAAACCGTGCAATCGAGGAAACAGGCTACAAGGTAAAGCAAAGCGCAAAAAATAACGCTTTGGTTCCCGGGAAAAATTCCGTTATTGCCTTTGTAGTTCCAAATGTTACATCAACAGTATATACAAAGCTTGTTTCCGCCCTCAGCCGAATTCTGCTTGAAAGCGGGTATCTGCTTGCGGTTTATGTTACAAACGACAATGAATCAACGGAGCGCAGTATTCTTTCGGGACTTATGACAAACAAGAGAATTGCCGGAATTATTCTGTCTCCCATTTCCGCAAAAAGCTCCGATTATGACAGGCTTTTCCGCTCCGGTCTCCCCGTTGTATGCCTGACAAGAGCCATAGACAGCGACAGGTGCGCCTGCATAACGTCGGAAAACAAAGACGGAATGTATGCCGCCGCAAAGCATCTTATCCGTTCCGGGCACGAGGCTATCTGCATTATTATTGACGCAGGCATGCAAAGCGCCATGAAGGAGCGGCTTGAGGGATACCGCCGTGCGCTGGAAGAAAAAAATATTCCTTTTAATCAGAAGCTCATAATGAAGGCGGATATTAACGCCACGGAGCGGGATTTTGCCTCCGCCTTTCATAAAATGTACGATTCCGTAAGACCCACCGCAGTAATTGCCGCCGGCAACACGCTGACCCTTATGCTCATGCGTGCGCTGAGCAATCTGGGCATTGACTGTCCCAGAGACCTTTCCGTTATCGGATTCGGCGACGAGCAGTGGTGCTCTTTTATTACCCCTCCCCTTACGGTGCTTGAGCAGGACACGGAAAAGCTCGCCGCTCTTGCGGCGCGTGAGCTTATCCGTGAAATTGAAGGAGAGGCTCCCTCCCTCGGCAGAACAGATGTGCCCATACAGCTCAGTATAAGACGTTCCACCATGATGATAGGAAGGGGACCCTTCGGCGAGCAGTCCCATCTGCCGTCGGAAATAGTTCTCTCCCACGAAGAAAAAAAGAGGCTTCGGGCAGGAAATTTCAAAGTAGGCATATCCTTTCATTACAGCGGAAACGCATGGACCCATCTCCATGAAAACGCAATCAGAAACACTCTTGAAAATTTCGGCATATCGGTAGTTTCCGTTTCCGACGCCCATTTTGACCCGTCTCTGCAAATGACACAGCTTGAAGCCCTCGCCATGCAGAAGCCCGATTTGATTATTGCAATTCCCGTTGACGACAAGGTAACCTCCGACAAATTCCGCAAGCTTTCAAAAAACACAAAGCTTGTATTTATGAGCAATGTTCCCCAGGGGCTGAAGGAGTCCGAATACTGCACCTGCGTTTCCGTCAACGAAAGCGAAAACGGCGCAAATATCGGAAATCTTATGGGCGAATACTTTGCAGGCAGAAAAAACGTGAAGGTAGGCTTTATAATGCACGGCGTCGCCTTTTACGGAACGCACCTTCGCGACATGTCCGCAAAAAGAGAGCTGACGGAGCGGTACGACAACATTGAGGTCGCCGCCACCGGAAAATTTACCAGCTTTGAAAGCGCATATGACGTGTGCTGTGATATGCTTCGGGAGCACCCGGATATTGAGGGGCTTTACGTATCATGGGACAGACCCGCTCTGGAGGTTATCCGTGCCCTGAAGGACATGGGGCGTGAGAATATTTCCCTTTTCACCACAGACCTTGACCTGGAAATAGGAAAATATTTAGGCTCGGGGCAGATCGTAAAGGCTATCAGCAGTCAGCGACCCTACGAGCAGGGCGTTGCCGTTGCAATGGCGGCGGCAAAGGCTCTTGTCAGCGACAATTGCTTTAAGTATGTGGCATTGGGTCCTTACAGCGTTAAAAGAGAGAGCTTGCTGAGAGCATGGAAGGAAATTATGCACGAGGAAGCTCCCCTGCCCATTGAGCGCGCGCTGAGCGGCTCCGATCCTCTCCTGATTTGAGAAATTGAATTATTACCGCACCTGCATTAAAATCGGGGTTTATCCTTTTCGGACAGACCCCGATTTTTACATTTATCGGATTTTTATATAATTTTACGCAAAATTCATTATTTTTTTGCCCGCTTCGTTTTGTGAGAGATAAATTTCGGTTAAAAACGGAAAAAGAGCGACAGTTTCCGCATATTTTTTCTCAATTTACGTAAATTTTACTGTAAATTTCCAATCTATACGTCAAAGTGCATATATTCAGAAGCATTTAATTTGTCGTTTTGTCGATTTTGATTTTAGGGTGTTGACAAATCAGTATGTTTCATGTATAATTTACGTAAACCAAGGGGTTCGGACGGCGATTAAGCCGTTCCGCAAGGGAAGTCTGGCGGCGTTTGGCAAAGTTTTACGTAAATAGCGCCAACAGACAGACCTTGCGGCTTCGGTGAAAATGCGTCTTTATCCCGGGCAGATCAGTTTATAAAAATTTATTTTTGGAGGAAACAAAAATGAAAGCAAAAAGAATCATCGCACTCGTTCTCAGCATCATCATGGCAGTTATGATGTTCGCATCCTGCGGATCCAAGAACGAAGGCACAAACGACGCAGACCAGACCAAGGAAGACACCTTCAGCTTTGCATTCCTTGCAAACACCCAGAACAACACCTTCCAGTCCACAATGAACGACACCTTCAAGAGACTGGCAGACGAAAAGGGTTACGACTATGTTTGCTACGACCCTGACTACGACCTTAACAAGCAGCTCAGCCAGATGTCCGACGCTGCTACTCAGAAGTTCGACGTAGTATTCGTAATCCCCGTTGACTCCGCTGGTATCCGCTCCGGTCTTCAGGAGCTGAACGACTCCGGCGCAATCGTTATCAACGTTGACACCGCTGTTATCGACGCTGACCGCGACCTGGTTAAGACCCTTGTTGCTACAAACGCATACATGGCAGGCCAGCTCGAAGGCGAGCAGATGGTTAAGGATTATCCCGACGGCGCAAAAATTGCTATTCTTGACTTCCCCGAGAACGAAAGCTGTGTTGACCGTGTAAACGGCTTCCTCGCAGGTCTCGGCGACAGCAAGGACAAGTTCACAATCGTTGCTCAGCAGGACGGTAAGGCAGCTCTTGACGCTTCCTTGAGCCTTGCTGAGGACATCATCCAGGCTAACCCCGATCTCCAGGCATTCTTCTGCATCAACGACCCCTCCGCTCTGGGCGCAGCTTCCGCTGTTAAGGCCGCAAACAAGAAGGGCGAAATCGGCGTTTACTCTATCGACGCTTCTCCCGACGGCAAGCAGGCACTCGTTGACGGCGACTTCACAAGCGTTGCAGCTCAGGTTCCGATTAAGATTTCCGAGAAGGCATTCGAGCTCTCTCTGGAGCTTCTTAACGGCGGCACAGTTGAAGAGGAATACTACCTCGACTCCATGCTTATCACCGTTGATATGGCAAAAGAGACTCTCAACGATTGGCAGTAATTTATAATAACTTATGACGAGGGCGGCTTTGCCGCCCTCAATCAAAATAACTTATACGGAGGTAAAAATCAGTGGGCGACGTCATTCTCAGAATGGAAAACATTGACAAGATTTTCGGCACTGCGTATGCGCTCCGAAATATTAATTTCGAGCTTTGTCACGGTGAAGTCCACGCTCTTCTCGGTGAAAACGGTGCCGGAAAATCCACACTGATAAAGATCCTCGGCGGGATATATCAACCGAATGCCGGCAGGATACTGATAAACGGTACGGAAGTAAAAATGACGGGAATAAGCGAGGCGAGAGCGCACGGTATCGGAATTATACATCAGGAAATCGTGCTTGTTCCCTATCTTACCGTCGCCGAAAATATTTTTCTCGGACGCGAGCCTAAAACAAAGCTCGGCTTTATTGACAAGAAGAAAATGAACGCCGAAGCCTCTCGCATGGTAAGCGCGCTGGGGCTGGACATCGACGTTACTACCGTTCTCGACAATCTTACCATCGCACAGCAGCAGATGGTGGAAATAGTTAAAGCAAGCTCGTTTAACGTAAAAATTCTCGTTATGGACGAGCCCACGTCGTCACTTTCCGACGAGGAAGTGGAAAAGCTTTTCGTAACTATCGAAAGGCTGAAAAAGGACGGCGTAAGCATAATCTACATTTCACACAGAATGGACGAACTGTTCCGCATTTCCGACCGTGTTACGGTCATCCGTGACGGTACGTATGTGGGAACGAAAATAACAAAAGAAACCAATGCCGGAGAGCTTGTGTCCATGATGGTGGGCAGAACGCTTGAAAGCTTCTATACAAGAACCTACAACGAGCAGGGCGCCCCTGTTCTCGAAGTTAAAAATCTCTGCAAATACGGCGTTTTCAAGGATATTTCCTTCACGGTGCATGCCGGCGAAATTCTCGGATTTTCCGGACTTGTGGGTGCGGGAAGAAGTGAAATCATGTCCGCCGTGTTCGGAGCAGACGGATATGACTCCGGAGAGGTTTATCTTAACGGCGAAAAGCTGAAAATCAAGAACCCCGCACAGGCTATCGCCCACGGAATTTCCCTTGTTCCCGAGGACAGAAAAAAGCAGGGACTGGTTCTTATAAATTCCTGCAGATTCAACATGGTGCTTGCATCGCTTAAATACCTGATGAACGGTATTTTCAAAAGCAATAAGAAAATTGACCGTGTATACGACGAGTACAGCCGGAAAATGCACATAAAAGCCGCCTCCCCTCAGATAGAGGTGGGCAGTCTGTCCGGCGGAAACCAGCAGAAGGTCGTGCTTGGAAAATGGCTCGCCACAAAGCCTAAGGTACTTATCCTCGACGAGCCCACCCGTGGCGTTGACGTGGGCGCAAAGCAGGAAATCTACACAATTATGAACGACCTTGCAAAAGAGGGGCTTGCAATTATTATGATATCCTCCGAGCTTCCCGAAATTATCAATATGTGCGACAGAGTATGCGTCGTTCATAACGGAGATATTACAGCTTGCCTCGAAAAAGACCGGTTATCACAGGAAACTATCATGCACTATGCAACAGGAGGAGACGTCAATGAAGGCTAATGCTTCCCTCAAGAAAAAGAACATTCTCTTAAACAACCCGATTGTAAACATTATTCGCTCCAATATCGGCATAATCTGCGTTTTGCTGATTATCGGCGTATTGCTTTCAATTCTCAGCGATAAGTTTCTGACCTCAAGCAACCTTATATCCGTAATGCGTCAGATAACCAACAACGTATACATAGCCCTGGGCATGACGCTGGTAATTATTCTGGGCGGCATCGACCTTTCGGTAGGCGCAATCGTTGCTCTTTCCGGCACGGTCACGGTAGGACTTATAGTAAACTCCGGACTGCCTATCGGTGCGGCAATAGTAATAGGTCTTCTCTTGGGTGTTGTATGCGGACTTATAAGCGGCGTTTTGGTTGCTGAATTTAAGCTTCCCGCTTTTATCGCCACCATGGCAATGATGAATATTGCGCGCGGTGCCGCAAACGTATATTCCGGCGGACGAAGCACCAGAATTACCGACGAATTCTTCTCGTCCATCGGTACGGGGTATCTCTTTAAGGTTATTCCCCTCCCCGTTGTTTACATGGTAGTGCTTATCATTGTATTTACCATAGTTCTCAACAAGACCAAATTCGGCACATACATTTACGCTATCGGCGGAAACCGTGAAAGCGCACGTCTCTCCGGCGTTCCCATAAAGAAGGTTGAAATCGCCGTATTTACAATTATCGGACTTCTCTCCGCCTTTGCGGGTCTTGTACTTTCCTCACGTATGTATTCCGGTCAGCCCTCCGTGGGCGACGGCTATGAGCTTGACGCTATCGCCGCATGCGTTCTCGGCGGCGTGTCCATGTCAGGCGGTAAGGGTCAGATAAGCGGCACCGTTTTCGGCGCAATGGTTATAGGCTTTATTTCAAACGGACTTAACCTGATGAATGTAAACTCCTTCTGGCAGCTCATAGTTAAGGGTATCATCATAATTATCGCAGTAGTTATCGACTCTCAGAAAAATCCCGACAGCCCCATTAACAAGATGATAAGCAAGTTCAAGAGAACTTCCGCAAAAAAGGCTGCGTAATTTGAAAAGAGGTAAAACAATGGAAATATACCGCAAACCCCACTTTGCCGATTCAACGGGAGACGCTATTCCCTTCTACCACGACGGCAAATATCACCTGTTCACGCTGACGCCCCCTGTGGGTACTACCGTATATCCGGCGAGACTTCGCACCACATGGGAGCACGCAGTGTCTGAGGACTTAGTGCATTGGGAACAGCTTCCCACCGCACTTTATCCGTCAGATGATGAAAACGCTCCGGACGCTTCGGGAATTTGGACAGGCTCCGTTATATACGGCGAGGGCAAGTACCACGCCTTCTACACGGGCTACAGCCTTAAAGTCCGCTTTCAGCAGACTATATGCCACGCTACCAGCGAGGACGGCATAACCTGGGTGAAAGACCCTGCAAATCCCGTTATTACACCTATCGTTGAGCTTTATGAGGAGCTTGACTGGCGCGACCCCTACGTATTCTATAATGAAGAAGAAGGTCTTTACTGGATTCTTATTTCCGCAAGACATAAGGTTGGTCCCGCCAACAGACGGGGCGCCGTAATACTGTTCCGCTCAAAGGATCTTGTCAATTGGGAATATTACGGCGACATATATTCCGCAGGTCATACAAACTGCCCCGAGTGTCCCGAAATGTATAAAATGGGAGACAAATGGTATCTGTCATATTCAAGATTTTCCGAGTTTGTTAATACTATTTACAGAGTTTCCGACTCTCCCTACGGGCCCTGGACAACGCCAAAGCATGACGGTATAGGCGGCAGACGCTTCTACGCCGCAAAGTCCATGGCAAACGACGAGGGCAGACGCTTCTACTTCGGCTGGGCACACGACAGAGCAGACAGAAGCGATTACGGCGAGTGGTATTGGGGCGGCGCCTTCTGTATTCCCCATGAGGTAAAGCAGAACAGCTACGGCGAGCTTGACGTTATGCTCCCCGAAGAATACAGAAAAGCAATCTCCGCACCCCTACCCTGCACTCTTGTCGGTAAAATGGGCGATGCCGAGATAGGAAAAGACAGCGTGAAAGCAGACTCCCTCGGACATTGCACCTACGGCTTCTTTGACATAGGACAGAAAAAATCCGCAATGCTCTCCTGCAACGTGCATATTAACAGCGTCCATGACTATTTCGGATTTCTCTTAAAGAGCGACAGCGACGCCTCCGTTTGCGCCGAGCTTCGCTTTGAGCCTGCCTTCGGCAGAGTTGCCCTTTACAGCCTGCCCATGGCGGTAGATCCCTTCTGGCAGCAGTCCTGTCAGGCTATTCCCAAGCCGACCGATCCGGGTCCCGACGGTGTCAGAGTGGCGGAAAAGCCCTTTGATTTCGCTCCCGGCGACACGGTGCCGGTGGAAATCGTTATTGACGACGATATGATGGAAATTTTTGTAGGAAACAAGATTGCCTTTACTTACAGAATTTACCGTCCCGTAGATTATAACTTCGGCTATATCGTTCAGGACGCAAGCGTGGATTATACGGATATTCGTTTCACCGAATAATTTACAAAGTTTTTTCTCCTCAGAGGCTGTCTCCGGCTTTTTGCCGGGGCGGCCTCATTTTTCTTTGCCGTCATACACTTCCCTGCTTTTTTGAGAAATTGACATATGTTAAAATTGACTGTATAATAAAAACCGCAACCTAAGTCAAGCAAAGCTCTGCTGTTCCGTGTATACTTAATACGGTCAAAAAACGAGGTGCAAAAATGAACGAATGGTATAAAAACGTCCAGAAAATCACGGAAGAAATCGATGCCTGCATTAAAAGCAGAAGCGATGAAGCAATAACCCTCAGCCGTCTTGCGGGCGTTCTCGGATATTCGGAGTTTTATGTCTCACGGAAATTCAGAGAAATATCGGGAATGCAGCTGAGAGATTATCTGCGTTACAGGCGCCTGGCTTTTGCCTTAAAGGAGCTGAGAGATTCGGACCGCAGTATTCTGGAAATTGCTCTTAACTACGGTTTTTCTTCACATGAAGCCTTTACCCGTGCATTTAAGGAGGCATACGGAATCACTCCCGGGAAGTACCGGGAGAAACCCCTTCCCGTTGTGCTTCGCACAGTTTTGCGACCCTTTGACTGTTATTTATTAGGAGTAGGAGGAACAGGTATGGCAGAATCCACACAAAACGTAAAAACTTATTTTATCACTATCCCCGCACATAAGTTTTTGCACATCAGAAACTACGAAAGCATAGGCTATTTTGACTTTTGGCAAAAGCAAAGCGAAATCCCCGGCAAAGATTGTGAAACAATCTGCGGCTTGCTTGAGAGCATTAAAGGAAAGCTGGACGACGCAGGCGGAAACGAAGCAGACAGCGGCAGCGGACAGCTTATGGCGTTTATAAACGAACCCGAGGGCAGAATTTGCAGTTGGGGCATTCCCCTTGCGGAAGCCTACGGCGTGCGCCTTCCCCTTGACTATGAGGGTGAAATTCCGCCGCAAATGCAGATAATGGACGTTCCCGATGGTGAATATATCGTATTTGAGCACGGCCCCTTTGACTTTGAAACGGAAAACACCAAAGTTGAAGCGGAAATCGAAAAAGCAATGAAGGAATTCGACTATTCAAAAAGCGGTTACGAGCTTGACCTCACCCACGGCAGAGTATTCTATTTCTACCACGACTGCAAGCGTTTCTGGAAATACGTAAGACCCGTTAAAAGGTCGGAAAAATAAGTCTTTTTCCGCCTGATTACAATATGCAAAAAAACTGCTCGCCTGAGATAACAGTGCGAGCAGTTTTCTTAGCTTACATGTCTTTTGCAATCAGACATGTTTGAATTTGTGCCCTTATTTCTTTTTGACGGGAATCCAGATTTCGCAGTAATACTTATCGTCCGAAGTCCCTTTTTCATACTTTCCGGGATCGTCGTAATACTCCATACAGTATCCGGCGGCGAATTCGTATTCCTTCAGTGCAGGCAGCCATTCGGTATAGATGCGGGTGTTAATGTCCTGCAAAGCCTTGGGCATAGGTCCCACGCAGGGGAACACTGCCCATGTGAAAGCGGGAATCGTCTTAACGACAAAGCCTTCAGGGACTGCCTGCCCTGCAACATACGGGTCGGCGATCAGGTATTCAAAGGTTTCCTTCCCCATTGTCTCATCAATATTGACACCGTAGGTCCCCATGACAACTGCGCCTTTTCCGCTTGCGAAATGCTCCTGCCAGAATTGCGGAACAAGTTTTCCCGCACCCTCATAAGGAAATGTTTTAGCATTACCCAAAACGGTGAACGCCTCTTTGTTTTCGATTTTGTAATCCATAAGATAGCCTCCTTCAAGAGAAAATTTGATTTTCAGCGGGGCAAAGGATTTAAGAAGCACGCCTTCCCTTCGCACGGATAAGGGAGTCACGCCGTGAAACCTTGTGAACGCCTTGGTAAAGCTGTCAGGCGAATCATAGCCGTATTTAAGGGCGATATCTATCACCCTTTCATCGGTGGTTGCAAGATCGTTTCCGGCAAGTGCCAGACGGCGGTTGCGGATATACTCCGAAACCGTAAATCCGCAGAGCATGGCGAAGCCTTTCTGAAAATAGAACGACGAAACGTTCACGGCTTTCGCAATACTATCCGCAGACAGCTCCTCCGTAATATGCTCCTCAATGTACTGAACTGAATTACCGATGATCGCCATCCATTCCATGCTTCTGCTCCTTTGCTTTGCTGTGTCTCTATTCTACTCCGGGGAAGCGGATTCTTCCCGACATTTTGTGTTTACTTTTGTCCTAAACGCTTCTTCTTACTACATTGCCGTTTGGCGAAACGGCAATGTCTGTCAGTTTGATTTCTTCGATATTATGTAATTCATCACCGCCAACGCTAACTGCGCAACGGTCAGAACAGCGAATGTCCAACCAAGTCCCACACGGCCGCGGTAAAAATGACCGTAGCTGACGATACCGAAGCAAATCGCGGCAACGATGCTGCATCCTATCACTACCTTGCTGTTCTTTTTCATCTCATCTTTCCTTTTGCTTTTCCGGTCTTACAACGCCGTATACGTGGGCGTGGATAATTCCATCGGTGAATTGCTCCATGAGCGATATTCTATCCCTTGAGCTGAGCATGAACGGTTCCTTTTGCGTGACGGGCTTCCACTACAATCGTATAGACGCCGCTTTCCCGTATGTTTAGCGAAAACTCCGTGGTTTCTTTTCCGTTCCCACGGTACAGGCTCGTCCCGTCCGGCGCTTTGATCTCCATATACAGATCGCCTTTCTCTGTTTCAAACCGGATTTCAAGGACATCCCCCTCGCACAGCTCAAGTGTGTGCATATCGGTTCCGTTCATTTTCTTAATGTCCAGCAAATAGGCGTCCGGATTTTTAACACGGCTGCCCGTAAAACCCTCTTGATTGTAACAGAACAGGAATACGGCTCCCCCTGCAAGAATCAGCAGGGGGAGCACAATCAAAATGCACTTTTTAATCATTTTTCTCTTAATACGTGGTCAATAAGCGGAACAATTACAGCGAAGCAAATCGACTGCAGCCCTTATTCCGCAGCCAGAACCAGAGCAATCCGCACAAAGCAAGAGTTAACGCCCCGAATAAGCTCATATATCCCGCAAAGCCCAGCTTCCAGCCGTTTAGGAGCATAAAGCCTAAGCACAGCAGGGCGGTATACCCGAAACCGCTGAACAGAGCAATCGTCACCGGTGCGCTCTGCTTTATGGGGGTTATTTCGCTGGTCCAGTTAAGATTGGGCATTTTCAGCCCTAAAAACAGCCCGAACAGCGCCGAAAACAATACATATGACATGGGGACAAGCACCGTCAAAAGCAGTTCTATGGGAGTAAAGGGATAGATAAAAGCGATACAAACCGTGCAGAACAGCACGGGAATCTCCGTAAGAATCAACTGCATACCGAGCTTTGCCCTCAGCACCTGCCACGGCGTCACCGGCAAAGATTGCAGAAGCCAAAGGCTCTTGCCCTCAAGAGAAACCGAGGGCGCCGCCATATCGTTCATAGAGGCAAGCATACATACCGCCGCGCAGAGCAGTACCGGGATACAGCCCGCCCTTCCTCCGAACACCTCATTTAACACCGAAATTACCGCAGAGCCCTGCCAGAGAATCAGAACGCCGCAGATAGGCAGCAGTAGGATTCCGAGACCGCAGTTGAGCATATAGTTGGGGCTTGCGGTAAACCGTCCGAACTCCTTTGTTAAAAGCGCCGCGGCAATGCCTTTCTGTTTTACTGCGGTTTCTTTGTATTCTTTTTTGGCGGTGTGTCCCGAGGAGGTAGCGATTTTAAGAAAGCTGCGGGAAATGAGCATCCACATAAGCGCAAACAAAGCTATTACGACTGCCGATACAGTCAGCACAGCATATGCATCGCCCGAGCCTACCCTGCCGAAAAGGTAAAGCGGATATGCCGCACCTTTGATTTTCTCGCCGTATACGGCGGCGTTTGCAAGCAAATCCTGAATCATGCTTTGGGCTTTGAAATAGACGAAATAGTATCCTCCGATAAACGCCAGAGAAACCACAACCGTGATAAAGCTTTTATTCTTCAGCTTCAGGCTGATTTTTGCTACCACCCAGCCCAAGGCGCAAGAAAGGGTAAGAACAAAAACGGATATAAGCAATATAATAAGCAGACCGCCTAAAATCACGCCCGCCGATACGGACGCGGTGACCCAGTAGACTATGACCGCAGGGAGAATAACAACAAGCGAATACATAAGCCCCATAAGATATACGGTAAGCAGACGGGACGCCATAATCACATTTACTGGGATAGGCATTGACAGCAAAAGGTCATTGTCTTTCGACAGATAAAGGCAGGAATAGGTGTTAAACACACTGCCGAAAACGCCCAGCAACACCGCCAGCAGTCCCATAAGCGCAAAGTAGAGCCAATCCATACCTGCGGCGGTAAGTGCTCCGCATATAGCCAGAGAGAGGTATGTAAACATTCCGCCCAATAAACCGACCATTATTCCCAAAAACAGGACCATATATGCCACCGTCCCTGCCTTGGAGCGGGACTTATTCTTCTTAGCGTCATAAAAGTAGCCGCGGAAGATTTCGGTCATTTGTTTTTTAAGAAGAATTTTCAGCATGATTCGCCCTCCAGTTCAAGGAAAACCTCCTCCAGAGAGTCGTCACCCTTGACTTCTTCCATTGTGCCGGAACGGACAAGCCTTCCGCCCTTGATAATCGCCACCTTGTCGCAGAGCTTTTCCGCCACCTCAAGAACGTGGGTGGAGAAAAAGATTGCTCCGCCCCCGTCGCAGACCTCGCGCATCATACCCTTCAGAAGATGAGACGCCTTGGGGTCAAGACCAACAAAGGGTTCGTCCATAATGATAAACTTCGGCTGATGAAGCCAAGCCGCAATAATAGCCAGCTTCTGCTTCATACCGTGGGAGTATGCGGCGATAGACTGTGCCAGATCCTCAGTCAGCTCAAATAGATCGGCATATTTGCGGATACGCTCCTGCCGGTCCGAGGCGCTGACTTTGAAAATATCCGCAATGAAATTCAGATATTTTATGCCGGTCATAAAGTCATACAAATCCGGATTATCCGGAATATAGGCGATGTCCCGTTTGCATTCCAGCGGAGCGGTACGGACAGATTTCCCATCGATTAAAATCTCTCCCTCGTCAAACTGCAGAATCCCCACCACGGATTTCAGCGTTGTGGTTTTACCCGCACCGTTGTGTCCGATGAAGCCGTAAATTTCGCCCGGCTTAATATGTAGGTTCAGATTATCCACGGCTTTTTTCTCGCCGTAGGTTTTTGTTAAGTTTTCAATTTTCAGCATAATATTTCCTCCGATTTGTTTTTTATATATTCCACGGGCGGCCGCTTTTGTGCCAGCCGTTATTTTCCCAATAGCCGTAGTCCGGCTCCATAGGCGGGAAATGCTTGTGGGCAAAGCGCATCAGATAAAACCACTTTTTTGCCCGACCGTTGCACCCGCGCTTGCCTGAGTTTTTCCCAATCCGACGTGCCAGCCTGTCAGTTTTTCTGTACAGTCTGTGCATGATCGCATCCGGAATTTCGTCAGGCTTCAGCGCCTGAACTCCCATGCCCAGTCTGTAAACCTTGCGGATTCCCCACATTTCCAGACTGTCTGCCATATCCTGCACGGTGCTTTTCATTCCGCCGCCGGCGGCAGTTGCTATGGCAACAGCCTGCTTTTCGCTCATTTCCGGCAAGGGCCTATGAACCACCCACCATGTTCCGAAGTGATCCAGAAAGTTCATCATCGAACCGGTAGCATGATATACATACACAGGGCTTTCCAGTATCAGCAAGTCAGCATCCGAAATTGCCCTTACAAGCGGCTCCAGTTCCCTGTAATGCGGGCAGTTGGTTAAGTCCATCTTGAAGCAGGTATAACAGCCGAGACAGGGCTTGTCAAAATCTCTCGGCAGAAAAAACTCTTTGATTTCTCCGCCGACTTTATTAGCAAGCTCCCTTGCAACCATACAGGTGTTTCCCTCATGGCTCTGCCCGTGAATTATCAAAATTTTCACCATTACTGTCCTCTCTTTAGAGTAAATTCAATATCTGCGGCAAATTACAGCATATATTCTACAAAACCATGACGAATTTATATAGGTGAATTTTATATCCCTTTGTGTCTGTTTTTAAGGTTCGCCGCAAATTCTTTGTTGATGCCGTGTGTTAAATGTACCTGATGGGTGTTTTATGCATTTCAAATATGCGGAATTGACTGTAAATCGGATAAACTTCCCTCTGAATTCCAATTACACTAATAATCACCTTGCCGTCCCACCATATATCCTGAAAAACTGCCGGATATGCCGCTCCACCAGTCCCATAACCTCCGGCTCACGCTCCGGTTCCCTGTCGCACAGATTGATCCACACAGAAATGGGCAGACAAAGCTGTGCTGCCATTATCTCAGGGTTATCCTCCGTCAAAACGCCCTGCCGGATCAGGTGTTTTATAAATCCGGTGAAGTAATGCATTATGTCGGTATAATTCTGCTTGGTCTGAAGCTGTGCAAGCTCAGGGTTTTGAAACTGCTCAATCACAAGCATTTTCCGAGCCTTGCTTATATGGGGATCATGGAGAATATAACGGATCTGTGCCTGAATCATTTTTGCCGCTGAATCGGGAGTCAGTACCTGCATATTCTTTTCATCGGTACAGTCCTCCCAAGCTGTCCTTGCAAAAACAGAATGTGTCCTATACTGATCCAATACATCCTTTACAAGTGCGTCCAGAATTGCCTGCTTGCTCTCGAAATGGCTGTAAAGCGACGCCTTCTTTATTCCTACGGCGCCGACAATTTGGGAGACAGAGGTGGCCTCATAGCCTTGTACGGAGAACAGATCAAGCGCCGCTTCAAGAATTTCCTGCTTCGTATTCCCTTTTTCCATAGAATAATACTCCTTACGGAAACAAAAGTTGTATATACTCATTATAACTACCGAACGGTCGGTTGTCAAGACGTTTCAATAGTTTTCTCTTTTGTTTTCGAGCATTTATCCTCTTTTGTTACAGAAAAGATTGTGCAAAATAAAACTGCTCGCCTGAGATTAGGTAAGCAGTTTTTTTATAAAAGGTTATATCCCCCGACGGCCTCGCCGTCGGGGGATATAATGCAGTGAAAAAATGCTGTCGGGAGCTGATAGGAGAGTTGAACCCACAAGGATTTTTATTAATTGCTTTGCGGAGCAAAGCTGCCTGAATTATTCATTATTCATAAGCGCAGCGATTTCATTATTCATTACGAAAATCCGACATTGCCGCCATACACATCGGGCTTATCGGTTCAAATTCTGTGCAATGGTTTTAACAACCTCGTCCATAACAATCGGCTTTGACAAATGACCGTTCATTCCGGCATCGAGAGACGCCTGCACATCTTCCGCAAAGGCATTGGCAGTCATTGCAATAATGGGGATAGTAACGGCATCGGGACGGTTTTGCAAATCACGGATAGCTTTTGTGGCTTCATAACCGTTTATCTTCGGCATCATTACATCCATAAGAATTAAATCGAATGTACCTTGCGGGTTTTCAGCAAAGAGTCTTACTGCTTCTTCTCCGTCGGAGGCCCTGGTGATTTGCATTCCCAGTTCCTCCAACTGAACGATTGCAATCTCTGCATTCAGGTCATTGTCTTCAGCTAAAAGTATCTTCAGACCGGTCAGGTCTATATTGCCGCCGGAGTAATCCTTTTTATCCGCCTCGCAGGCGTCGGTAATCTCCATAGGCAAATCAACGGTAAAGGTGGAGCCAACGCCCTTCTTGCTCTCCACAGTGATCGTTCCGCCCATCAGGTCAACATACTTCTTTGTGATGGCCATGCCTAAACCGGTGCCCTTATACTGAGTCCTGGCACCATGCTCTTCCTGTGAAAACTCATCAAAAATATGTTCAACAAATTCTTCAGACATCCCAATACCGGTATCGGCTATCCGATACCGTACAATAATGTATCGATCATCTTTTCCGGGACGGTAACTGACCGAATAGGTGACGGTACCCCCATCATTCGTAAACTTCACTGCGTTTCCGAGCATGTTTACAAGCACCTCACGAACACGTACCGCATCTGTCAACACATAGCGCATTGGCGGTTGTTCCAGTTCGGTTTGGAAGTTGATATCACGATTTGATAGGTAGCCATACATTATGGTAAGCACCGAATCCGATACTTCGGCAATATCGACAGGTGTCGGTATGTATTTGATTTTACCGCTTTCAATACGGCTGATGTCAAGCACATCATTGATAAGAGCAAGTAAATGCTCCGAGCTGTCGCAGATCTTGTCCAGGCAGCTCTTGATTTCGGGAGACGGACTGTGCTTCAGCGCAATATTGGTGAAACCGATAATTGCATTCATGGGAGTACGAATGTCGTGGGACATATTGTTCAGGAAGGTGCTTTTTGCGGCATTGGCTGTTTCTGCCGCCGTGCGCAGTTGATTCAGTTCCTTGTTAGTCTCCTGCTCCAGCTTCACCATCCGTCTGCTTCGCTTTAATATAATTAAGCTGAAGAATGCCATCAGCATCAGCAACGCCATAGCTGAAATGAAGATAGTCTCTGTCCGAATGGCGGAGTTCATCATATCCATGGTGCTTACTGCCACGCAGTCCGCAGGAATCAGAAGCATCAGCGTCATGTCATATTTATCCAGCGCTGTAAGGCAATAGTAATACTCGGTCTGATTCAGCAGGATATTTGCCGCTACAATGCCGTCCCTATCCAGCTGACCTTTGATC
>JAQXKW010000092.1 GCA_029010655.1 Clostridia bacterium
ATATGATTCATGGCTTTCCTGGGGCTCCGGCATTTGCGGCTCTCAATCAATGTATGACTATCAGACCGCAGGCGGCTCCAACCTTCTGACTCTTACAAGCACAGGCTACAAGGACTACACCGCATGTGAGCACACCTTTGCGGCTGCAAGCTGTATCGCTCCCGAAACCTGTACAAAGTGCGGCTATGAGAGAGGCTATGAAACCGGACACAGCTTTGTTTGCACAAACGAAGTTCTTCCCTCCGGCGAAGCTGCGGGCTCTGTTGTTGCAACTTGCTCCGTTTGCGGAGAAGTAAAGAATCTTACCCTCCAAAACGACGGAACCGCTCCTTATTATACCTTCTATTCCACCGATGCAACCATATCCGAGCAGTTCAGCTCAGGCTGGACGGCAAACTGGTATGACATCGTAGATGATTCCGAGGTTGAAGGCAGACAGGGCAATATGCTCTATTACAAGGATGCAAGCGGCAACCTTAAAGCAAAGACAGCCTTTGATACTTCTACCTTCGGATACTCCGTGGCAGACTGTGCTACCAGAGGCGACGGTCTGTTCTACGCAGACGGAAATTTGGCTACCATTGCCGATGATGTCGATATGACTCACCAGACCGGTACCTACTTTGATTGCAGCTCATTCCCCGCATCTGCATTTACCTATAAGTTGGATGTATATCCTACCGATTATACCTTCAAAGGCAAAGACAAATATGTAAAGGGTCTTTACAACTGGTTCGGAAAGAAAGCGGCAGACTACATGGCAGGTCTGTTCGTATTCAACAGCGAAACCGATAATCCCATATACCTGTTCGCAATCGCTTCCACCGATCTTTGCCAAAGTCTCTATGATGACGTTGAGACGTTCAAGGCAAGATGCGAGGCATATAAGGAAGTAGACTACTCCGTAGTTGCAGCCAATGAGTGGCACGAGCACGTATTCCTTTATGACGACAATGCTCAGTATGCTTCTCTCTACTGGGACGGCGAGCTTATGGTATCCGCTCACAATCCTCAGTTCAAGTATATTAACGGCGGAAGCATGAACGCTATCTACCGCCGTATGAATATTCCCTTCTACGCTAAGGACATCGTTGTAGGCCGTACCGCTGTTGCTTCCCAGTTTGTGGGAGGAACAACCCCCGCAACTACCTACAAGGCTACAATTAACGGCGTTGAGTACGATTACGAGGCAGGAGCTACCGTAACCGTTACCGCTTCCAACGGCGCGTTCTACCTTGACGGCGGCAGAGGACTCCGTTTCGCAGGCTGGACCGGCGATGTAGAGTTCGCTGATTCGGCAAGCACAGAAACCACGTTCGTAATGCCCGCAAATGACGTAACCGTAACAGAGAGCTACTTTATAGTAGGCGACCTGAACAACGACGGTAAGGTTAACGTAACTGACGCTAATATTATCAAGAAGATGATCACAGGTTCCGCTGCACAGATAGGAGCTGCCGACATCAACAACGATACTAAGATTAACGCTCAGGACGCAAACAACCTGAAAGCAATGGTGCTTGGTAAGTTCACACCTTCCAAGTAATCGGTAAATTGCACTGATTAAAAACTCAGGGCGTCTTCCGCAAGGAAGACGCCCTGTTTGCGTTGTTAAAGGAGCGATTGCGCCCTACGGCGGGCATTAACAGCGGCGAAGCCGCCCACATAAGCGGAGCACAGCTCCGCTTATGTCATTGCGAGGGCGGCGTAACGCCGTCCGTGGCAATCCTTACTTATGTTATTGCTCGTCTTGATGTAGGGGGCTTTTTGGTTTTCTCTTTCAATATTTCGGCATCATAATGATGCCGAGGGGAGGGAGTGGAAATGCAAACAGCTTGCAGACGCCCCGACTAGTAAAACCGCAAGTAATGATTGCCACGACGGGCATTATGCCCGTCTCGCAATGACACCCCTGCGGGGTGTGGGCGGCTTCGCCGCTGAAAGCCTCCCTTTACACAAGGGAGGCAAGATTGCGGGAGCAAGACAGCGCCCTATCATCTGCGGTCGCATTTACACCGCAAAAACCATTTCTATATAAAGTTTTTGGGGTCTCAGGGGGATTTTTTCAAAAATCCCCCTGAAAAACTCGCAAAAAAGGGCTGTCGCCAATCGTAAATGCGATTTGCGGCAGTCCCTTTCAGTTATAAAATTAATTCAGTTTGTCTCGCCGTTTTTCATGCTTGCATTAATTGATTTTACAAGCTCAATATTTCTCTGATGCTCATCCCGGGACGAAGCGTAGTAAGCAACTCCGGTGTCGGCTGTTACGAAATAATAGTAGGAGGTGCTTGCAGGGTAAAGCGCGTATCTTATGGCGCTGGCACTGGGGTTTGTAATAGGACCGGGCATGAGACCTTCGTGCAGATAGGTGTTGTACGGGCTTTCATAGCTTAAATCCTCGGGGGAAACGGTGTTCGGCCTCTTTCCCGTTCCGATCTGAATAGCATATACAACGGTTGCATCACTTTCAAGACGGGGATAATTCCATGGGTTGTTCAGCCTGTTGTGGAAAACAGAGGAAACATACATGTAATCCGATGCGTTTCCCGCCTCCTTTTCAATCAGAGAAGCAATTGTCAGTATCTGGTCAACGGAATATCCCAGCTCTGCCGCCTTTGTTTTGTAGTCGGTAACAAACACCTCGTTGAAACGCTTTAACAGCTTGTTTATCACCATTTCCTCGCTGGAGGCATTGTAGAATTCATAGGTGTCCGGGAACAAATACCCTTCAAGACGGTAGGATCTGCCCTCCTTTGTGCCCGATTGTTCCAGCTCGTCAATAAACCAGTAGTCAAAATCGTAATTGTTAATAACGTCAATATATTTGTCCCGCTCGCCGATACCGTTTGAAACCATCAAATCGATGATCTCGTCGCAGGAGTAGCCCTCGGGAATAGTTATCCATGAGGTTCCCGTAGCCACATGCTCCTTGAAAGCATATCTCAGTTCGTCGTAGCTCATTGAGGGTGAAACGGTATAGCTTCCCGCAATGAAGGGACCTTCCTCATGCTTTATGGAGGCGTACAGCTTGAACATGGAGGGGTATTTGATTATTCCATCTCCGTAAAGTATTTCGGCAATATCGCCCACGGTTGCGTCCTCGGGAATTGTAACGTCAATCGCCACATCGCTTTTAACAAAGGCGAACACGTCGTTTCCGATTTTAATAACAAATATGGAAATAAATACTGCAACCACTACCACCACAACCATGTAAATTATGGCTTTAATAATGCCGGACATCATAACGGCACCGCTGAGGGCGGAGGCACTTTTGTCAGCCTCAACCTTTCTCTCCCTGCGGGCGTTTTTCTTTGAAGAAAACAGGGAAACGCCCTTTTTCTTTTCCGCCGGAACGGGAAGTGACGCCGCATCGGACTTTCGTGTGGCCAGGTCCTGGGGAGCGGTATTTTGAGTCCGCCTTAAACCACGGGGGGCGGAGGGGACGGGCTCGGAGGGGGAGGAAGGCCGGGAGGGCTGGGCGGAACGCCTGATTTTCACGGGGATTGCGTCGTCGTCTCCTGCATGCGGCACTTTGGGATTGCGGTGCGCGGCAGAGGCGGAGCCTCCCTGACCGCGGGCGGGGGGCGCTGAGGGCGCTCTGCGGCGGGCGGCGCTTTGGGGGACAGCCTCTCCCTGATTTACGCCTCCTGCGCTTCTTCTTTGAGAAGCGGGAGAGCTGTCAGCGGGACGGCGCACGGCGTTCCCGCCTGCTGACCCTGCGGCGGCACCTTTGGCGGCGCCTGCGGCATTTCCGCTTCCACTTGCCCTTACGGCATTTCCGCCTGCACCTACGGCATTCCCGCCGGCGGCAGGACGCTGTCGAGGGGGAGCGGCTCTTTTGCTTTGAATCAGCTTTTCATTATCTTCCCCGATTGGGGACAGGTCTTCGTTTTTAATATCAAACTTTTTTTCGGGATTATCATTCATAAGGACAAAAGCTCTCTTTCCTGTAAAGAATCAGAAGAAAAACGCAACGGCAAAGAAGAATACAAGGAGCAAAAGGAACGAGGGAGAAAGCAGAGCCGCCAAAAATGCGGGCGGATCGCCTTTCTTTTCCTTTCGGCGCAGGGGAGACGGGACATTTGCCTCCCCCATGAGCCGATACAGTCTTTCCGCTCTTCCGAAAAACAGTATGGCGGAAATAAGCAGTACCGTGACGACTATAAAGGTGAGAAGTATCATTCCTCCGCTTTGCTTTGCGGCAATTTTATAAATATATTTTTCAAAATAAAGGGAAAACACGTTGTATGCCGAGTGTATTACCGCTGTAGTAATTACGGAGCCTGTGGCGCCCACGGTCAGCGCAAGAATAATTCCCGTAAAAAGGTATATGGGAAGCCTGACGGGAGTGAAATGGGAAAAGGCGAACAAAAGAGACGAGAAAATCACGGCAACTCCCGCACCGTAGGGGGTGTATTCCGTAAGAATAATTCCCCGAAACACGAATTCCTCGAGAATTGCAGGGAGAATTCCGAAGGCGAGCGCCGTATAAACCGTGTCCGCCGTCCCCGTCATTTCAACAGAGCCCATAAGACCGGCAGAGGCGGAGGCGGCAAAGCTTTCCGGAAAGAGCCGGTACATAAGAAGGCTGAGGGCAATCCCTGCGCAAATCATGAGAAGAAGCGCATAGAACGCAAGAGATATATGACGTACTCTTATTATTTTAAGATTGAGCCTGCCGTTATATTCGTTTCCCCTGAGAATACAGAAGAAAACGGCAGGAAGTCCCATACAGGCAATTTCGATAGCCATAACCGTAAGATAGGGACTGAAGCCGCCGGATATTTTTGAAATATCCAGGTAATTTGCCGCCGTTATCAGCGCAGAAATAATAATTATCAGCGCAGGGGCGGCGTGAACGCCTTTAATTTTCATTTTGAACTCTTATGTTTCTAACATTTTTTTCGGTAAGCAGAATATCCATTTTAACATCAAACCTGCCCCTGGGAACGGAGGGCACGATGAAATCCGTGTAAATCACGCCGATGCGGCTTCCGGGAAAGGAGGACAAAAATCTGTCATAGTAGCCTTTTCCGTAGCCCAGCCTGAAGCCTTCTCTGTCGAAAAGCAGACCGGGAACAAAGCACACCGCATTCCCCGGAGGGGATTTTGCCGGAAATACGGGGGCGGAGGGCAGAGGCTCTCTGATTCCGTAGGCATCGGGCACCAGCTCCTCGGGGGAGGAAACTATGTGGTATGTCATGGTGCAGTTTTCCGTGTTGCACCTGGGATAGACAATTTTTTTGCCCTTCGCCAGCGCCGCATAGGCTATCTCCGTTACAGATATTTCGTCCGGCATGGCGTCGTACAAAAGCACATATTCCGCATACCGAAAGCTTGCCAGCGACTGTGCATAGCGGCAGATTTCACGGTCCCGCCGCAGTTTTTCCTCTTCGGGAATACTGCGCCTTTTCGCCTTGTATTCCCTGCGGAGCTCGTCTTTTCTCTGCTTTACGGGAGGAATCATGCCAGTATGGCGGAGCGCACCTTTTCGGAGGCCTCCGAGCCTTTCAGCGCACGAACCAGCTCAAGCGCAAATTCAACGGCGGAGCCCATGGCTCTACCGCAGATAATTTTTCCGTCAACAGTGACGCCGCAATTTTCAATTTCGGCGCCCAGAAGCTTATCCTCAAAGCCGGGGTAGCAGGTGGCTTTTTTCCCCACGAGAAGGGAGCGCTTTCCCAGAATCGACGGTGCGGCGCATATTGCCGCAATATAGGCTCCCTGCTTTTCCGCCTTTGTGATAAAGGCGTGTACCGTGTCGGAAGCGTCCAGATTAAGCGTTCCGGGCATGCCCCCGGGGAGAAGTGCCATTTCAATATCCTTAGGCAGTACGTCCGTGTCCTTTACATCTGCCTTAACGGTGATTGAGTGAGCGCCCGTAATATATTCGCCGCCCACACCTACCGTGGTCACTTCAACGCCTGCACGGCGGAGAATGTCAACGGGGGTCAGGGCTTCGATTTCTTCAAAGCCTTCGGCTAAAAAAACATATACCATATAAAACCTCTGAAATTATATATTCAGCGAAGTCTTTATCATATTAAAGATTTCGCTTCTTTCAAGCATTTTTCCGTTTGGAGCACATTCGATTTTGTTCCAGCCGCACTTTTCGGCGGCAAAAGTCGCCGCCTTGTATGAGCGGAGAAGATATTCTGCGTCCTTTTCGTGAATATCCATTTTCTGCCCGGTTTCGGCACTTCTTGACTTAACATTTCCGGCGGAAAGGGAAGGGTCCATGGAAAGAAGAATTACGCTGTCGGGACGGGGGAGACCCAGCTTTGTAAATTCAAAGTCGAAAATCCAGCCGAGAAAACCGTCCCACTTATCCTCGGGGAGCTTTGAAAGCTGATGATAAGCGTTTGATGTGGTGTATCGGGTGGCCAACACGGTGCAGTCCGGGTCCTCGTAGTCACGCTTCCAGTCGGAAACATAGCTTACGTACCTGTCTGCGGCGAAAAAGCAGGAGGCGGCGTAGCCGTTTGTGTCGTCGGGGTCGTTTCCTAACTCCCCTCCCAAATACATCTCCACCAGAGAACAGCTTTTTTCGCCGTATCTGGGGAAGCTCAGCTCACGGACCTTTCCCTTTTTCCTCAGATAGTCCGCCAAAAGCGCCGTCTGAGTAGTCTTTCCGCTTCCGTCAAGACCTTCTATTACGATAAATTTTCCCATAAGAAATTATTCCTTATATTTCTTCGTTTTTGACCTGAAGCTCCATAAACTGGTCTTTTGTAATAAGCACCTCTCGGGGCTTCTGCCCCTCGGGGGCGGAAACGTAGCCCATTTTTTCCATGTGGTCGATGATTTTTGCGGCACGTCCGTAGCCTACGGACAGTCTCCTCTGCAAAAGGGAGGTGGAAATCTTTCCGCTTTCAAAGGCAACCTCCATAGCCTGAGCCATAAGGGGGTCTCCCTCGGAGGCGTCTGCCCCGTCGGCCCCCGCAGGCGCGCCGCCTGAGCCTTTTTTCACGCCGCAAAGCGCCGCCTGAGCTTCGATTTCCTTCATAACCTCGTCGTTGTAAATCTCCGCTCCCGCCATATTCTGAGCTTTAATAAACTTAACAACGGAATCCACTTCCTTTTCGGAAACGAAAGCGCCCTGAACACGTATGGGCTTTGAAGCTCCTACGGGGCTGTAAAGCATGTCGCCCCGACCGATAAGATTCTCCGCTCCTGACCGGTCGATAATTGTTCTTGAGTCAACCTGGCTCGCCACCGTGAAAGCAATTCTTGAGGGGATATTTGCCTTGATTACACCGGTAATAACGTCAACGGACGGACGCTGAGTACCGATAACAAGGTGCATGCCGGCGGCTCTCGCCTTTGCCGCAAGACGGGCAATAGAGGTTTCCACGTCGCTGGCGGCGGTAGACATCAGGTCCGCAAGCTCGTCTATAACGATAACGATTTGCGGCATGAATTCACGGTCGGGGTCGCCCGCCGTGATTTTGTTGTAGCTTGCAATGTCACGGACGCCCACGGACTCAATAAGCCCGAAGCGTCTTTCCATTTCGTTCACCGCCCAGCCCAGAGAGCCTGCCGCCTTTTTGGGGTCGCTGACAACGGGCACCAGCAGGTGGGGGAGACCGTTATAAATGCTGAATTCAACCTTTTTCGGGTCAATCAGTATGAGCTTTACCTCGTCGGGGGTCGCCTTGTAGAGAAGCGACATCAGAAGGCAGTTTATACATACGGATTTACCCATGCCGGTAGCACCCGCAATAAGCAGGTGAGGCATTTTTGCAATATCCATAATGATAGGCTCGCCGGCAACGTCCATACCCAAAGCGGTAGTCAGCTTTGAAACGGAGGCGGCAAATCTGTCGGAGGATAAAAGGGTGCGCAGATATACCGTTTCCGCCTGCTTGTTGGGCACCTCTATGCCCACGGCGGCCTTGCCGGGAATAGGCGCTTCAATACGCACGCCGGAGGTGGCAAGATTTAATGCGATGTCGTCTACCAGATTTGAAATGGAACGGACTCTTGTGCCGGCTTCGGGCAGAAGCTCGTATCGGGTAATCGTGGGACCCCGGCTGACGCCTACGATTCTTGTTTTAACATTGAAGCTTGAAAGCACGCTTACAAGCTTTGTTGCGTTTTCCTGATATTCCGCACGCACGTCGGTAGCTTTTGCACCCGGGTCCTCCGTAAGAAGGTTCAGCGGGGGATAGTTGTAAACGGGCTTTGGTATTTCAATCTCCACCTGCTCCGGAGCTGACGCCTTTTCAGGCTCGGAGACGGTTTTTCTGTCTATTTTCAGAGAGGAATTTCTCTTTTTTTCGTATTCGCTTGCAAGCCTGTCCAGTATTTCAAAGCCCTCGGGGTCGGCAGAGCCCGCAATTTCCTCGGACTGTCCGTCAAAGGCGGAGCCTTCTTCGTACAAATTCTCCTCGTTCTCAAAAACGGCTCTTTCCGCCGCAAGAAGTGCTTCGGATTTTGTTTCCTTTGAACGCCGCATAACCTCCTCAAAGGTAGCTTCGTTAATTCTGGCTCGCTTTTGCTCGGGAGTTTCAAGTATGTCCCCGTCTTCGGCTTCGGTGTTTTCTTCCAAAGGCACGTCCGTGTCAAATTTTCTGCGCCGCTTTTTGCTGACAGGCGGAATGTATGCACGCTCAATGACCTCTCCCGTTTCCTCGTCCACCTCAGGACAGTATGCTTCTTCCTCGGGAATGATAAAGCCGCCGTCGCCGTCGCCTTCGTCCGTATAATCTTCTTCCGTGTCAGTGTCATCGACGGCCTGCTCTTTTTCCATAGCTATGCGCTCCCGTCTCTGTGCGAGCTTTACGGAAATCAGCTTGAAAAGATATTTGGGGGTAAGCCCCGCAGTGAGAATTACGGAAAGGAACAAAAGGGCAATAACGAGAACGAAGGAGCCTACGGACTTGAAGCACAGCAAAAACAGCTCGCCCAAAGTTCCGCCTACAATGCCGCCTCCCGCAAGGGTAGCGCCTCTTGAATACATTTCGGCAAAGTTAAAGCCTCCCGCAGGGGAAACAAGCTCCAGAAAAACGGAAACCAGAAGCGCCGAAACAACGGCGAAAATAAACCTGAAGCTGAGAAGCCCCGCCTCGTCTCTGTCCAGAAAATCGGATATTGCCGCATACGCAAGAAATACGGGAATGAGAAATGCCGCACCGCCGAAAATGCCCGTCAGAAAATTGTATAAAAATTTCAGAACCACTCCCGGGTCCTCTCCCCTGCCCGTAAACAGGCAGATTGTAATAAGGAGAGCCGAAAGCAGAAGAAGGTACGGGGCAACCTGCTTCCACAGGGCGTGCCGCTCCTCCTTTATCTCCATTTGCTTTGACTTTCCCGCCGCAGGGGATTTTCTTTTTGCTGTGACTTTATTTGATTTATTATTGGTTCTTTTTTTTGCGGATTTTTGTGCCATTTAACCGACCGATCCTTTCGGAAACATAATATACGTTAATAGGGAAATAATATCACAAAAGAGATTTAATTCCGGGTATTTTGCGAAGAATATACACGAAAACCGCGGAAACTGCGAAAGCTACGGCAACCGATACGGGTATGCCGAGTATGGGGTTAACCGTGCGGTAAGGGAAATATTTCATAAATAAATCAAGGAAAATTCCGTGGAAAAGGTATACCCCGAAGGATACCGACGACAAAACTTCCGCCGCTTTCGTCCTTTTGTCGGACAGTATTCCGTAAAACAGAGGGAAAGCCGCCAGCGCCGCCGTCATTATGAAAATATTCCGATAGGACAGAAGGGAGCTGTCATAACTGCCTTTTTTAAGGCAAACCGCAGAAGCTACCGCCGAGGCGGCGGCAACGCATACGAGAATTGTCGGAATCTGAAATTTTCTCAGCCTTTTTTTGCTGAGCTTTTCCATGTTCTTGTAAATAATGTGACCGCACACGAAATACCCCAGCCAGAAAGTCGCACCCACAATGGGCACGGGGTATTTGGGCTTTATGTTAAGGGTGTAGATAAGTCCGCCGAACACAGCGAAAAGAATAAGAAACAGCCTGTCCTCCCGCTCGTTCATGCCGTCTGTCATTCGTTTGATAAAGGGGAGAACGATGTATATGCCCAAAAGTGCGTACAAAAACCAAAGAAGAACTCTTTCGGGGGCGGCAAGAAGCTTTATTATGCTTATATTTTCAACGCCCTTAAAATACCTGTCCCAAAAGTAAAACACCGCCGTAATGAAAACGAGAGACATAAGTTTATAAAGAATTCTTTTTCTGTTTTTTGCCCCGTCGTATTCCCTGCTTAAAAGTACTGCGCCGCTAATCATAAAGAACAGGGGCACGCTTATTCTGGAAAAAACATTGAAAACGGCGGCGACGGTAAAGAAAAACGGGCTGACGGAGGAAATTGCACGGCAGTACCAGTTTGCGGCGTGGACTGTAATAACCAGTATCATAGATATGATACGCAATCTGTCCAGCTTATAATCTCTGCCCTGCGACATATTTTCCTCCGGATAAACTTCCCATAATAACTCAAAATAATAATAACAGATTTTGCCGTAAATTTCAAGGCATATGACAAAAAAGGATACATTATTATATGAAAACACATGAAAACAAAATAAGCGCCCGAACACTTGCGGCATTCGGGGCGGGTGCGGCGGCGGGCTTTATAAACGGATTTCTCGGCTCCGGCGGAGGAATAATTCTTCTGTATCTTTTCAGAAGGCTGTCAACGGACTGCGGCGAGGAAAGAGCAAGAAACAGCTTCGCCTCCGTGGTAGCGGCGGTTTTGCCCCTTTGCGCCGTGTCCGCCGTGGTTTACAGCCACAAGGGAATGGGGGATATTTCTCTCCTTCTGCGCTTTACGGCTCCCGCCGCCGTAGGCGGCGTTTTGGGCGCATACCTTACGGATAAGCTGGATACGGGGATTTTAAGTAAAATATTTGCCGTAATCGTTACCGTGGCGGGCATTAATATGATTATGTGAACGTAAGTGCGCATGCGGCATATTCTGTTACTGACGGCAAAAGCAACAGAAAAAAGAGAAAGGGGAATACTTATGAAAATAACGGTTATACGTCCGCCCAGATTCCTTTGCCCTATACTCAGAAGGCTTTTTAAGGTGAGATGAGGAGCTGTTAGCTGTTAGCGGCTAGCGGCTAGCGGTTAATGCCGATAGTCAGGATGTTCTGAGCGGAGTGTGAGGCGGAGCCTCACATACATAAAGGCTCGCTGTTTTCAGCGAGCCTTTATGTTTTTTGTCAGCACCTAAGGGTGCCGGCGGTCTTTGAATTTGTTCCGTGGGAATAGTTCTGCATTATTGCCGCATGAATACTGCAGCCCTTGCAGAATACTCCCGTGCAGAAATTTTTCTCATGATCTGCTTTTTCTTTTTCCGAATGAAAACGGCTGACGGTGTAATCACCGATTATACCCTCGCATGTTATCGTTGTCTTTGCCTCGCTCATGTAAAAGGGGCAAAATACCAAAGCGTCAATAGTTTTGTTTGCCATAATATGTAACCTCATTTTTATAATATAAATACTCCCGGTCGAAAATATACCGTCAGAACGGGGAAGACAGCGTATTTTCAGCCGTACCTTTTTTGCGCGGGGTATTCCCCCGCCGTCTCCAGAAAATTCCTATGGTCTCTTCAAAGGATAATTCCAAAAAAGAGGCAATAAGGTGCGCTTCATGCACGGTCACACCGCCGCCGCCGTCACGAAGCTTGCGGTACAGTGTACTGCGGTCCATGCCGAGAAATACAGCCAGGCCTTCCATGGTGGTGTTCTTTTCGGCAATTTTTCTTTTCAATGCATAAACATCAATTTCCACAATGACCATCCTTCCTTTTTGCATTGCCCTTGTCGCTTTTCGCCGTGGTTGGAAAGGGGCGGTTTCCGTGTACGGCACAGCTTATTTGGAATTCCATACTAATTTTACCAAATATTACCAAATACGTCAAGGGGATAAATCACGTTTTTTGGACGATTATGTTGCAAATGTGCAACATATGCGGATTTTTTTGAAATTTTGCGGCGAAAGGATGGGAGTATCTGCATTATACGGCAACCGCTTTTGGATTTCTCCCCGCCAATACCCTTCCGGGAGAAGCGCCCCCAAACGGCTCGGAACGGTATTTTTGCCGTGCGGTTCAGTAATTCGGGAAGTTTTTGCACCGACAGGCGCGTACCTGCGTGTATAGTGTACCACAAGGAGTGTCCCATAAAGCGGACAGTTGAAAAAATAATGCTCTTGTGGTAAAATATTTTTTGTAAAGAGAGGTTAAATTTTATGCGACTTGATAAATATATAGCCCATACGGGAATTGCCAGCAGAAAGGAAGCCGCAAAGGCGGCGAAAAGCGGGCTTGTAACCCTGAACGGCGCTCCCGTGCGGGACTTGTCCGTTCACATTGACGAAAACACGGCAAATGTAACCTACTGCGGCAAAAAGGTGAACTGGACAAAGTATGTTTACGTTATGCTGAATAAGCCTGCCGGCTATATCAGCTCAACTGAAAAATCGGACAGGACGGTTATGTGCCTGCTGCCGCCGGAATTTTCAAAAACGGACATGTTCCCCTGCGGCAGGCTTGATATTGATACGGTGGGACTTTTGCTTATTACAAACGACGGTCCCCTTGCCCATGAATTGCTTTCCCCCCGTCACCATGCGGAAAAAACTTATTTTTACCGCTGTTCTCCGGGTATAGGAGAAGCGGAGGCGGAAAAAATATGCGGCGGCGTTGACATCGGAGGGTATGTGACAAAGCCTGCAAAGCTCCGCAGGGACGGCGAAACGGCAGGGTATATTACCCTTACGGAGGGGAAATTTCATCAGATAAAGCGCACCTTTGAGGCGGTGGGGAGCAGTATCACCTACCTACGCAGAGTGGAATTCGGAGGAATTTCCATTGACGAAAGCCTTTCCGAGGGAGATTGGCGCTATCTTACAGATGATGAAATAAACAAACTGCGGGAAAACTGCAATTCACGCTGAATACGGAGGAAAAAATGATACAAAAAGAAATACTTGATACTTTCAGGGAACTGTGCCGTGATTTTTGCGAAAAAATAACGCCTTTAGAGTTTTCGGAGACTGAGGATAAAAACAGCGCAGTTGCTTCATATACTCTTAGGCTGTTGAAAATAGAGCTTGTACTGACAAAGAGGAAAAGAGCATCGGTGCCGTGTGCTGTTTTGTATTCAAGGATATACCTTAACAAAAACAGTAATATGTACTTCCTTGTTCCGGAAATTATACACGAGATAGACAATGAGGACTTGTGCCCCTATGTTTTTTCGTATATCAGCTCCGCCGAAAGCATGAGAAAGTGCTTCGCATGTTTGTCGGACTTTTTGACAAAGAATCTTGACAAGATGAACAGTATGGGAGCCGACGGCGAGAAGTACAAAGCTCTGACTACTGAAAAACACAAGGCTGTCATAGAGAATTTCGGGGTTCGGGAAAAAACTCTACCGGATACGGCGGAGGACAGGGAGAGCTTTTTTTCCTATCTTTACGGGCTTTACGAAGTCCATACGGTTATTCCCTCTGTCACAGCTGATGAAGCCAATAAGAAATACGGCTTTTTTGTCATCGGGGATTACAAAAAGGCTTTGAAAAAATACAGGAAAAAGGATGAAAAAGGAACGCTTACAAAATATGAGAAAAAAGTTTTGAGCGTTATGGAAAATGCGGAGCCCGGGGAAAAATACGAGGTGTTTCCGAAGGGTTGCGACACTCTTTCGGAAGCGGTAAGATGCGTTCTGGTTAATAATCCAAGGCTGTCTGCGGCTTTTTTTGCCTTCGGGCTTATACTGCCGGTTTTCTCCTGCATCTGCGGCGCTGTTGCGGAAAAGCTGTGTTATCCCGACGCATTGTGCGTTTTCGGAGGCCTCATTCCAATTGGGTTTGTTTTCGGTCTTCTTCCGGGTGTGCTTTGGGCGGCAGTTTGCAGAAACCGCATAAAAGCTATTGTCCTGCGGGAAAAAGCGCAGACGGCAACGGCAATTGACAGGCAGAACAACGGTAAAGGCTTATCACGGTTCTTAGCAGTTGTTGCGGTATTGTTTACAGTCCTGCTGTTATACTTTTTCGCATACTTTTCAAAAGAATACGCCGTGTTCCGTGAGGACAGCGTGACATGGGGAACGGAAGAAAGCATTATTTCTGTCAGAATTACCGAGGAGAAGTACTCGGATATAGAGAACATATATTTTTGTCGGGGGCTTTACAATGACTTCGGCGATTATATCGCCCGCTCGCATTATATAATAACCTTCCGTGACGGGGAAATGCTTAATCTTGACGCATATACATCCACGAAAAAAACGGAAAAATACGTATTGCCCGTAATAGAGAAGTATTGCGGCGGTATAGTCGAAGTGGAGGATTCGGGAAAGATATCCGATTAAAGGCACCGGGAGCTTATTCAGACAGGAGGACGGAAGCCCCCCGAAGCCCTTGACAAGAGGGGCGATGAGATGTATAATTACCAATATGTTAATATGCACATTTTTACCTTAACGGAAGGACTTAGCTACATATGAAAAAAATCATGCTGGGCAACGAAGCGGTTGCCAGAGGACTGTATGAAGCAGGGGTAAGATTCGTTTCAAGCTACCCCGGAACGCCCTCTACGGAAATAACCGAATTTGCGGCGAAATATGACGAAATATATGCAGAATGGGCGCCTAACGAAAAGGTCGCCTTCGAGGCGGCGCTGGGTGCGTCGGTAGGCGGCGGCAGAGCCTTCTGCGGAATGAAGCATGTAGGGCTCAATGTGGCGGCAGACCCCCTTTTCGTAACCGCATACACAGGCGTGGGAGCCGGCTTTGTTATCGGCGTTGCGGACGACCCGGGCATGCATTCCTCTCAGAATGAGCAGGACAGCCGGCACTATGCCGTTGCCGCAAAGCTCCCCATGGTGGAGCCTGCGGATTCCGCCGAATGCAAGGAGTTTACCCGTCTTGCATACGAGTTTTCCGAAAAATTCGACACTCCCTTTATGCTCCGCTTAACTACCCGTGTTTCCCATTCCTCTCAGCCTGTGGAAATGCTTGACAGAGAGGAAATACCCGTAAAGGAATATAAAAAAGAAGCGGCAAAGCATGTTATGATGCCCGCCAATGCAAAAAAGCGGCACTATGCGGTTGAGGACAGACTTCGCTCCCTTGAAGAATTCGCCTACGACTGCCCCTTTAACAGAATAGAAGACAACGGTGCCGAAATCGGCATTATTACCGCAGGAAACTGCTATAACTACGCCCGTGAGGTGTTCGGCGACAGCGCTTCATATCTCAAACTGGGCTTGGTAAATCCCCTTTCCGCAAAGCTCATTTCCGAGTTTGCGGAGGGTGTGAAGCAGATTATCGTTATAGAAGAACTGGACGGGGTTATTGAAGCCTTCTGCCGCAGTTTAGGGCTTTGTGTTACGGGAAAAGACGTGCTCCCCCTGTGCGGAGAGTTTTCACAGTCGCTGCTTCGGGAAAAGCTCCTTTGCGAGGAGCCTGATAATACGGTTCTGGCAGATGAAATCCCTGCCCGTCCGCCCGTGCTTTGCCCCGGGTGCCCCCACAGAGGCGTGTTCTATACGCTGAAAAAAATGGGACTTACCGTTTCCGGCGACATAGGCTGTTATACCTTGGGCGCCGTTCCCCCTCTTGATTCCATGGACTCCGTTTACTGCATGGGAGCGTCGATTTCATCGCTCCACGGCTTTAATAAGGTTCGGGGAGACGAGAAAAAAACCGTCGCCGTTATCGGAGACTCTACATTTATGCACTCTGGCATGACGGGACTTGTAAATATCGTATACAACGGCGGCACGTCCACCGTTATTATCCTTGATAACCGCATAACAGGTATGACGGGTCATCAGCAAAATCCCCTTACGGGCCTGACCCTTAAAAATACTCCTGCGCCGTATATCTGCCTTGAGGATATATGTGCGGGACTGGGAGTTGCACGGGAGCACATAAGGGTGGTAGACCCTGCCCATATGAAAGAGCTTGAAGCGGTGCTTCGGGAGGAGCTTTCGGCGGACTGCCCCTCGGTTATTATTGCCCGCCGCCCCTGCGCTCTGCTTAAAGGAGTGGAGAGAAAGCCCGCTCTTACGGTGGACGCCGACAAATGCGTGGGGTGCCGCTCCTGCATGAAGATAGGCTGTCCCTGCATTTCCATAGACGGCAAAAAGGCAAAAATCGACGCTTCCATGTGCGTAGGCTGCGGTCTTTGCAAAGATATGTGCGCGCTCGGCGCCATTAACTGAAAGGAGAGCCGTGATGAATACTAAGAATATAATGATTGTAGGCGTCGGCGGACAGGGCTCCCTGCTTGCGTCAAGAATTCTCGGCGCCGCCGCGCTGAATTCCGGATATGACGTTAAGGTTTCCGAGGTTCACGGAATGAGCCAGAGAGGCGGAAGCGTTGTTACCTATGTGCGCTACGGCGAGAGCGTTGCTTCCCCCGTTATCTGCGAGGGCGAAGCGGACGTTATTCTCTCCTTTGAAAAGCTGGAAAGCGCAAGATGGCTGCCTTTCCTTAAAATCGGGGGAACGGTGGTAACCTCGGTGCAGGAGATAAATCCCATGCCCGTTATTACCGGTGCGGCGCAGTACCCCGATGAGATAGTGGAAAAAATCAAGGCGCTGGGCGTAGATATTATCGCCGAGGACGCCGCCGCAATAGCCCTTGAGGCAGGAAACGAAAAGGCGGCAAACGTGGCGCTTATCGGACTTGCCGCCCATGTTCTGGGCTTTGATACGGAGGCTCTCCGTGCGGCGGTTGCCGCATGCGTTCCAAAAAAGGCGCTTGACGTAAACCTTAAAGCCTTTGACCTTGCGGTAGAAAAAGTAAACTGATGGTAGACCTTTTATCACTTCAAAAGTATTTTATCCTCCGCCATTTGGGCGAGGGGTGCCGTGCCTGCGACTTTACCATGGGAAACGGCCACGATACGGCGTTTCTGTCCCAAACAGTGGGAAAAACGGGCAGCGTTACCGCCTTTGATATACAGCCCAAGGCGCTGGAGTCAACGGCGAAAAACCTCCGTGAATGGGGCTGTCCCGAAAACTGGCATCTTATCTGTCAGTCTCATCATCTGGCTCCCCAATACGTGAAGGAGCCTATTAAGGCGGGAATGTTCAATTTGGGCTATATGCCCGGAAGCGGAAATAAAGCGCTTACCACCATGAGGGAAACTACTCTCCCCGCCGTGGAAAACGCTCTGTCTCTCCTTGATAAGGATTCCATACTGATGGTGGCGGTATACCCCGGTCACCCGGAGGGAAGACTTGAAGGAGAGGAGCTGCAAAAATATTTTTCCACCCTGTCCAGATATAAGCTGTGCATTGCAAAATTTGAAATGCTCAATTCTCCCGATTCTCCGTATTTTATGATTGCGGAGACAAAATAAACCCCTTGCGGGGGCAAAAATCTTAAAGGAGGCGCCCTGATGGCTGATAAAAGAAAAACACAGAACAGAAGCGGCGCCGCTGACGTGGGAAATTCTTCGCCGCAGTCTTATAATAACCAAAGGGCGCAGAACGGGAACAGAGGATACAGCGCCCCACAGGTAAGACTTCAGGACTATCCGAATCCTCAAAGACACCCTGCACAAAGCCCTGCGCACAGAGCCGCCGAAGGCTATCAGGGGAGAAATCAGTCTCCCATGACCTATGACAGATGGAGAAACACAAAGCCCGCCCCTGCCCGCAGAACGGGTACGGCTGATAACACAGCCGCCGCAAGACATGTTTCGTCGTATTCCACGGGCGAGGTGCGGCAAATGCATATACCTATCCCCCCCTCCGAAAGCGGAAGATACCCGTCCCATCAAAACCCGTATTACGACCGAACTCCCTCGGGAAGGGCTACGGGTCAAAGGGCGCAGGATATTCAAAAAAGGCTCAGAGGGAATACTCAAGCCCCCCCGCAGAACAGCGCCCAAAGGACGGCACAGCCGATGGCAAAGCCAGCGGCAAAGCCGGGGGCAAAGCCAGCGTCGCAAACCTCGGCACAGCCGAGAAAAACCGCTCCGAAAAAAGAGACCGCAGCAAAGCGTGAGTGGGCAATGCCCGAAAACTCCGCCCTGTATTCCGCCTACGGTGCGGCGGGCAAAGGAACCGGGCAAAGAACAAATCCCCGCCGAAATGAAGGAAAGCCGCGGGAAAATGCGGCGGCAAGAAAGGCTCTTGCCGCAAAGAAGGCGGAACAGAAAAGGGAAAAGAG
Source organism: Clostridia bacterium (assembly GCA_029010655.1). GTDB lineage: Bacteria > Bacillota > Clostridia > Oscillospirales > CAG-272 > Avispirillum. Next base: position 18,184 of record JAQXKW010000092.1, read on the forward strand.
AGAAAAAAAAAGATTTTTCGTGAAAGCCTTCTTTGTGCGCCTTGGAATTATGTTTCTTGTATGTGCGCTGAGTATCGGCGGTCTCTACTATTTCAATTTCACCGCAGACGGCGAAAGCTCCGGGAGCGTGGACTATTCCGTCAGAATCGGGGAAAAGCATAATTTCTCCGCCGACGGCGCAAACGCATACGTAAACGGAATTATGTATATAGATTTTTCCGATTTGGCAAGGGCGCTGGGCATTGCGTCCGTGGGAAGCATTGACGCCATGCGGTTTATCGTTCCCGACAGCGAGGCAGAGGACAGCTCCGGCACGGGAAATGAGGAATACGTTATCTTTTCCGACGGTATGCGCTCCGCATCCGTCAACGGAACGGGCATTATTATGGAGGGCGCCTGCCGCACGGTGGGACTTGACGTGTGGGTGCCGTTCTCATTTGTTGAAAATTACGTGAGAGGGATTGTGTCCGAAAAGGACGGAAGCCTCGTAACAATAACCGCCGAAAACGAGGAAACGGATAAGGACGGAAACGTAATCCCCCCCGAGATTACCTTTTCCCTTCGCAAATCCTCCTCTCTGACCCATGTAGATTACCCCTCGTAAGAAAAAAGGACTGAAATGTTAAAAGCAAATTACCATACCCATACCTTCCGCTGTATGCACGCCGCAGGGGAGGACAGAGAATATGTTGAGGCGGCAATAAAAGCGGGAATACGTGTTCTCGGCTGTTCCGACCATACCCCGTACGTGGGCTTTGACGGAGACTATTATTCCGGTTTCAGAATGAGACCGGAAGCCCTGGAGGATTACGTTAATTCCGTAAACTCCCTGAAGGAAGAATATAAAGACCGAATAGAAATTCATCTGGGGCTTGAAGCGGAGTATTATCCACGCCTTTTTGAAGGCTTTCTCCGATTTATCGAGCCGTACGGAATAGAATATCTTATTTTAGGTCAGCATTTTCCCGACAGCGACCAGTACGGCTGCTACGCACCGTATATAAACGATGCGGAAACCGCCGAAAAATATGTTAATCAGTGCATAGAGGCAATGGAAACGGGTCTGTTTTCATATGTTGCCCACCCGGATATTTTCGGGCTGGACAGGAGTCTGCCTCAGTTTTTAGAGCTTTCGGAAAAATATTGCCGTGCGGCAAAAGCGCTTGATATTCCCCTTGAACTGAATTTTTTGGGTCTTTCCCAAAACAGGCTATACCCCTGCGAGGAATTTTTTGCCGTTGCGGGGAAGGTGGGAAATAAGATAATCTACGGCAGAGACGCCCATAACCCCAATGTGTTTTTCGACCGTGAAACGGAAGAAAGAGCGGACGAAGTTCTGAAAAAATACTCCCTTGAAAGAATGGAAAACATAGATATTACCAGACTTTCCCGCTACTTCTCAGGTAAAAAATGAGTTTTTTTTGAAAAACTATTTACAAAAGCATAAAACTGTGGTACAATACACAGGCTAATCGGCTGCCCGGACAGCGGATACCGGTCCTTTAAGAGGACTGCTTCACCTGCCGCCGCCTGAGCTGACCGATGCAAATACAATTTTTTTGAGGTGAAAGACATGATCACAAAAGAAGAAAAGGCAAAAATCATCGAGGAGTACAAAACTCACGAAGGCGACACAGGCTCACCCGAGGTGCAGATCGCAATTCTCACTTACAGAATTAAGACTCTCACCGAGCATATGAAGCAGAACAAGAAGGACCACCACTCCGGCAGAGGACTTCTTAAAATGGTCGGCCACCGCCGCAACCTTCTGAACTATCTCCAGAAAATCGATATTGAGCGTTACCGTTCTATCGTAGAGAGACTTGGCCTGAGAAAGTAATTTCCGAAAAAAGGAATTGCCGAAAGGGCTTTACCCGCTTGCCCGAACGGCTGCGGCAGGGCTTCCTGCCGCAGCCTAAATTTTTGTAAAAAGCTCCGGTTCGGATTAGCAGTTAAATAATTTCCCGACGGCTCGGAAAATTATTTAAGTGCTAAACCCTCCGGAGATAATAAATATTACGGAGGAAAGAAAAATGTTTGAAAACTACAAGACTTACACCTATGAGCTTGCAGGCAGACCTCTTACCGTAGAAATCGGTAAGGTGGCAGGACTTGCAAACGGCTCCTGCATCGTCCGCTACGGCGAGACCGCAGTTCTTGCATGCGCTACGGCGTCTGCACGCCCCAGAGAGGGTATTGACTTTTTGCCCCTTTCGGTTGACTTTGAGGAAAGAATGTACGCCGTGGGCAGAATTCCCGGAGGATACCTGAAGCGTGAGGGCAGACCCGGAGAGAAGGCTATCCTTACCTCCCGTGTTATCGACAGACCTCTGCGCCCCCTGTTCCCCAAGGATCTCCGCAACGACGTTAACGTGTCTCTGACCGTTCTGTCCGTTGATTACGACTGCTCCCCCGAGATTACCGCAATGATAGGCGCGTCAATCGCTCTGTCCATTTCCGATATTCCGTGGAACGGACCTATCGGCGGCGTGTTCATGGGCATGACCGAGGACGGAAAGCTCATGGTGAACCCCACCGTAAAGCAGCGTGAAAAGAGCGTTCTGGAGCTGACCGTTGCCGCTTCCCGCAAAAAGGTTGTTATGATCGAGGCAGGCGCAAAGGAAGTGTCCGACGACGATATGTTCAATGCCATTATGATGGCGCACGCAGTAATAAAACAGCTTATCGTGTTCATCGACCACATTGTTGAGGAGGTAGGCAAGCCTAAGTTTGAGTACCCCTCCGGCGAGCTTGACCACGATATGTTCGACGAAATCTTCGCTTTCGTTGAGGAGGACGTTAAGGCGGCTCTTGACACAGACGATAAGAATGTCCGTGACGAGAGAATGGAGCCTATTTACGATAAGGTTATGGAGAACTTCCTTGAAAAGTACCCTGACCTTGAAACCGTATATCCCGAGCTGATTTATAAAATTCAGAAGAAAATCGTCCGCCATTGGCTTCTCGTTGATAAAAAGAGAGTTGACGGCAGAAGAATGGACCAGATCCGTCCCCTTGCGGCGGAGGTAGGACTTTTCAAGAGAGTGCACGGCTCAGGCCTCTTTACAAGAGGTCAGACCCAGGTAATGACCCTTGCAACTCTCGGCCCTCTCAGCGACGAGCAGATGCTTGACACCATTTGGGAGGAGCAGTCCAAGAGATATATCCACCACTACAATATGCCAGGCTATTCCGTAGGTGAGGCAAAGTCCTCCAGAAGCCCCGGACGCCGTGAGATAGGTCACGGTGCGCTGGCAGAGCGTTCTCTCGTGCCCGTGCTCCCCTCCGTTGAGGAATTCCCCTACGCTATCCGCCTTGTTTCCGAGGTTGTTTCCTCCAACGGTTCTACCTCTCAGGGCTCCGTTTGCGGCTCCACCCTTGCGCTTATGGACGCAGGTGTTCCCATAAAAGCACCCGTTGCAGGTATTTCCTGCGGCCTTATTACCTCCGAGGATTCCGACGACTTTATGACCATGATAGATATTCAGGGTCTTGAGGACTTCTACGGAGACATGGACTTTAAGGTTGCAGGTACTCATAAGGGTATCACATCTATTCAGATGGATTTGAAGATTGACGGACTTACCCCCGAAATCATCCGCGAGGCGTTTGAGGTTACCCATAAGGGACGCGACTATATTATAGACGAGGTTCTGCTGAAGGCAATTCCCGCACCCCGTGAGGAGGTTTCCGAGTACGCTCCCAAGATGGTGGCTATGAAGATCCCCGTAGACAAAATTCGTGAGGTAATCGGCTCCGGCGGCAAGGTTATTCAGAAGATTACTGCCGACACCGGCGCAAAAATCGACATCGAGGATGACGGCTCCGTATATATCTCCGCTATTGATAAGACCGCAATCGAAGCCGCAAAGAAGATTATCGACGGCATCGTGTTCGAGCCGGAAGCAGGCGCAATTTACGAAGGCGTGGTAACGAGAATTATCCCCATCGGCGCATTCGTTGAGTTTGCACCCGGCAAGGAGGGACTTGTTCACATCTCCAAGCTTGATACAAAGCGCACCGAAAAGGTGGAGGATGTGTGCAACGTAGGCGATACCATGAAGGTTAAATTCCTGGGCGTTGACGAAAAGGGCAGAATGAACCTTTCCAGAAAAGACGCACTCCTCGCAGAAACAGAGGAATAATAAGAACAAAGGCGGGGTTTACCCGCCTTTGTAATATGGGTTATTCGAGGCTCCGCCTCGAGCATCGCTCAGAACCTTTTTTCAAAAAAGGTTCTGAGAACTCCAAAAAACTTAGACAGAATATATATAAAAAATATTTCGGGGGATTTAGAGAGAATAAAAATTTCCCTGAATATTCCCGACCTACACTGCTAGCCGCTAACTGCCAGCCGCTAGCCGCTAATAATACTATGAACAATAATTTCGATCCGGATTATCCGCAGGTAAAAAGAACATATACTCCCGAGGAGGCGGGACACGAGAAACGCCGCCGCCCCGTGAGCAGATACAGCGTAAAGCGCATTAAAAAGAAAAAGCCCAACCCGGGAGTTTTGCTTCTGGTTCTTGTTTTTGCGGCGATTTTCGCCGTAACGATTTATCTTATAGCAAGCGGAAAGAGCAGAACGGAGCTTCCCGCCGATACAACCGACTATTTTTCCGATTCCGTCACCGACCAAACGGTTACCACAGACGACGGTCTGCCCTATACGGTTATAACTGTCCCCTCGGAGCAAATGTATTACGGCGACCTGATTTTGGTAAACTCTCAGAATGAGTATTTCTTCCCGGAGGCGGCGGAACAGAATATCGTCGATATAAAATCCGCAAAAAACGAGTATTACGGACTTTCAAGCTATTCCACGGGACTTTCAAAAAACGTTATAGAGCAGTTTAATACCCTTTGCACCGATTACTATAATTACAGCGGCTTTAAGTGGATGCAGGTAAACAGCGCATACCGCTCAAAGCAGGAGCAGATAGATTTGTATGCGGAATATACGGAGCTGTACGGCGCAGATTATGCGAAAGCCTACGTGGCAACCCCCGGCTTCAGCGAGCACCATACGGGACTTGCCCTGGATCTTAACGTAAACGTTGACGGCAGTATATACTATGTGGAAAGCTATGAGGGCTGTGACTGGTTCAGGGAAAACGCGAAAAATTACGGCTTTATTCTCCGCTATCCCGACGATAAAGTACATATGACCGGAATCAGCTACGAGTCGTGGCACTATCGGTATGTGGGAACCCCCCATTCGCAGATAATGTCAGACATGAATTTCTGCCTTGAGGAATATATAAATTACCTGAAAAATTATACCTATGATACGGTGTGCCTGGGCTATGATGCGGCAACAGGCGTCCGTGATATTCCCGGCGGAGAGGAGTACGACGGCGGCGTGATGATATATTATGTCCCCTGCGAGGGAGAGGAAACAAAGGTCAAGGTTCCGAAAAATTCCGAATACACCGTTTCGGGAAATAACGTGGACGGCTTTGTGGTAACGGTGAAATGACCGTAAAGTGAAAAAACAGCCTTGTTCCGTATCGGTACAAGGCTGTTTTTCAGTCCCGAAATTCCTGCAAAAGCAAACCGTCATTTTTCGGTTATACTGTATATAAACGGAGCAAAACCGTAAGATTTTCTGAATTCTATATTATCATCTAATATTCGGTGCATTGTTTTCAGCGAGTCTGCAAAATCTTTCGGCAAGGTACTTTCGCCCTTGATTATTACCATATCAGCATCGCATTCACTCCGCAGTAAATCCCAGAAAGCATCCCAGTTCTTTCCGTACCATTCGGGAAAGTCAAACGCTGTCCTTATTCTTTCGTGGATTTCATCGAGATATGTGCAGCCTGTCAGATCCAATTCAATAGTTTTCATATTTGCTCCTTACTCAATTTCAAAAAATGTTGAATAATGGTCGTATGTAACAAAAATCAAACCATCATTTGACCATACTATTCGTTGTGAAGCAAGACTTCCTGTGGATATTATACCACAATTATATACATATGTTAAGTGAAAATCTCCCTGTGACGGCAATGAATATATGTAATACTTGACAAAACTGATATGCTGTGATATAATCCACACATAGGCTGTGATGAGGAAGAGTAGCGAAAGTGTGCCGAAAAAGAGAGCAGCGGCAGGTGAAAAGCTGCGGCAAAATTTCGTGAAGGTAGCCTCGGAGCTTCCGAAATGAGAAACTCTGATTTAGTTTCGGACGTTTTCTGCGTTAAAGATTTGAGCTATAAGTTTAGGTGGTACCGCGCTTTCGCGCCCTGATTTTTCAGGGCGCTTTTTAGTTTTTTGAAAAAATTCAATGAGGAGATATATATGAGAAAAGAACTTCCGAAGACCTATAATCCTGCGGATTTTGAGGACAGAATTTATTCCGCATGGTGCGAAAAGGGCTACTTTACCCCGAAAATCGACAAATCAAAGCCCCATTATTCAATAGTAATTCCCCCGCCGAACATAACGGGACAGCTCCATATGGGACATGCTCTGGATAACACCTTACAGGATATTCTTATCCGCTATAAGAGAATGAGCGGCTATGAAACCCTGTGGCTTCCCGGCACGGACCATGCGTCTATTGCCACAGAGGCGAAAATCGTTGAGGCAATGAGAAACGAGGGGCTTTCCAAAGAGGATGTAGGCAGAGACGGCTTTCTTGAGAGAGCGTGGGACTGGAGAGCGAAATACGGCGGCAGAATTATAGAACAGCTTAAAAAGTTAGGCTCCTCCTGCGACTGGACAAGAGAGCGCTTTACCCTTGACGAGGGCTGCTCCAAGGCTGTCCGCACCGTATTTATGAAGCTTTACGATAAAGGGCTTATTTACCGCGGAAACCGTATGGTAAACTGGTGCCCCAAGTGTATGACCTCCATTTCCGACGCAGAGGTGGACTATGCGGAAAAGGAGGGCAGTTTCTGGCATTTGCTGTATACCGTAAAGGAAACAGGCGAAAAGCTGGAGCTTGCCACCACCCGTCCCGAAACAATGCTGGGCGATACCGCCGTAGCCATTAACGGGGAAGACCCCAGATATGCCCATCTCCACGGGTGTCACGTTATCCTGCCCCTGCTTAATAAGGAAATTCCCATTGTTTGCGACGAGCACGCCGATATGACAAAGGGTACGGGCGTTGTTAAGATCACTCCCGCCCACGACCCCAACGACTTCGAGGTAGGTCAGCGCCACGATCTGCCCCTTGTCCGTGTGTTCACCTATGACGGCAGAATGACGGGCGCAAAGGAGGCGGCGGAGTCCGCAGAGAGATTCAGAAAAGGAATTGCCACCGCAGGCGAGCCTATGGTGCTGGACTGCGGAAAATACGCAGGCATGACCGCTCAGGAGGCGAGACGGGCAATTGTCGCCGACCTTGAGCAGGGCGGCTATCTCAAGGAGATTGAGCCCCTAAAGCACGATGTGGGAACCTGCTACCGCTGTCACACGGTTATCGAGCCTATGGTTTCAAAGCAGTGGTTCGTTAAAATGAAGCCCCTTGCAGAGCCTGCAATCGAGGCAGTACGCACGGGCAAGGTGAAATTCGTTCCCGAAAGATTTGAAAAGAACTATTTCCATTGGATGGAGAATATCCGTGACTGGTGCATTTCCCGTCAGCTTTGGTGGGGACACAGAATTCCCGCATATTACTGCGATAACGACGACTGCGGAGAGACCGTAGTTTCCCTTGACGCACCCTGCAAGTGTCCCAAGTGCGGTGCTGCCATGACTCAGGACCCCGACACCCTTGACACATGGTTCTCCTCCGCTCTGTGGCCCTTCTCCACAATGGGCTGGCCCGACAAGACCGAGGATCTTGAATATTTCTATCCTACAAACACGCTTGTAACAGGCTACGATATAATCACCTTCTGGGTTTCCAGAATGATTTTCTCCGCATTGGAGTACACGGGCACCGTACCCTTTGATACGGTTCTTATCCACGGACTTGTCCGTGACGCACAGGGGCGCAAAATGTCAAAATCCCTGGGCAACGGCATTGACCCCCTGGAAATTATCGACCGCTACGGCGCAGATGCGCTCCGCTTTGCGCTGGCAACGGGCAACAGCCCCGGAAACGACATGAGATTTTCAGACGAGAAGATCGAGGCGGCAAGAAACTTCGCCAATAAGCTGTGGAACGCCGCACGCTTCGTAATGATGAATCTGAAAATCGAAAAAATAGAGCTTCCCCCCGTTGAAAGGCTGAAAGCGGAGGATAAATGGATTCTTTCCCGCTTCAATGCGGCGGTGGCAAATGTTAATCTTAATCTTGATAAGTACGAAATCGGCATAGCACTTTCCACACTTTACGATTTCATCTGGGACGAATACTGCGACTGGTACATTGAGCTTTCAAAGACCTCCGCAGATTCAAAGGATACACAGAACGTCCTTGCATGGGTGCTCCGTGAAACGCTGAAGCTGCTTCATCCCTTTATGCCTTTCATTACCGAGGAGATTTATTCTGGACTTCCCGGCGAAGAGGGCAGTATCATGATCGAGAAGTATCCCACGGCAGACGAGAAGCTGAATTTTGAGGAAGCCGCCGATTTTGAAAAGGTTATCGACGCTATCCGTGCTATCCGTACACGCCGCTCCGAAATGAACGTTCCCCCGTCCCGTAAGGCAAAGCTCTATATAATCACAAAAGAGCCTAATGCATTCGGCGAGTATTCACATCCCTTCTTTATGAAGCTGGCTTCTGCTTCGGAGGTTAGCGTCGTGTCCGAGTTTTCCGAGGAGGGCGCAGTTCAGATTATTACCGACAGCGCAACAATTTATATTCCCCTTGCGGATATGGTGGATTTTGCGGCGGAGAGAAAGCGTCTTGAGGGCGAGCTGAAAGCCGTTTGCTCAGAGATTGCCAGAAGCGAGGGCAAGCTGAAAAACGAAGGCTTTGTTGCAAAAGCTCCGGCGGCGGTAGTCGAAGCGGAGCGGGAAAAGCTGGAAAAATACAAGGCTCAGAAGCTGGGTATTGAAGAAGCTCTTGCGGCGATAGCCGATAAATAATCGTGCCGTATAATCGGCAGGAGGCAATATGAGTTCAAAAGTATTCTTTTCAAGGGAAATAACTCCCGAAAAAGTCATAGAAATGTACGACGCTCTGGGCATAACCCTGCCCGGAAAGGTAGCCGCAAAGGTTCATTCCGGCGAAAAGGGAAATCAGAATTTCCTGCGCCCCGAATTTTGGAAGCCCGTTATAGATAAAGTAGGCGGCACGGTGGTGGAATGTAATACTGCATACGAGGGCATGAGAAACAGTGCAAAAAAGCATATGGAATTGCTTTCGTACCACGGCTGGTCAAAATACTTTGACGTGGATATTATGGACAGCGAAAAGCCCGACCTTGCCGTGCCCGTAAAGGGCGGAAAGGTGCTGTCGGAAAACCGCCTGGGGAGAAATATTAAAAAATATGATTCCATGATAGTGCTGTCCCACTTCAAGGGACACCCCATGGGCGGCTACGGCGGAGCACTGAAACAGCTTTCAATCGGCTGTGCCTCCTCGGAGGGCAAAAGCCTTATCCATTCCGCAGGCTATACGGATGATCAGAATATTGTGTGGAAGCACACAGCGCCGCAGGACAGATTTCTCGAAGCAATGGCGGAGGCCGCATCAACCGTGACGGAAATGTTCAAAGATAAAATCGCATATATCAATATTATGTGCAACCTTTCCGTAGACTGCGACTGCTGTGCGGTTGCGGAGGACCCCTGCATGAAGGATATAGGAATACTTTCGTCCACCGACCCGGTGGCAGTAGATCAAGCGTGTCTTGACCTTATCTATGCCGCAAAGGACGATCCCGGGCAGGCGCATTTCCTCGAAAGACTGGAAAGCCGACACGGTATTCATACCGTTGAGGCGGCGGAGATGCTTGGAATCGGCTCCCGTGACTACGAGCTTATTGAAATATAGTCTTTGAGCGGCTGGCTGCTAGCGGCTAGCAGCTGGCATTAACGGCGGCGAAGCCGCCGCACAGGGGGGAGACGCAAACGTCTCCCCCCTGTCATTGCAGGGGTGCAAAGCACCCGTGGCAATCTCTGCGTATGATTTGATGTTCTCTCCGTCAGCAAAAAATGCGATAATAATACCGTAGGGCGGGGGCTTGCTCCCGCCGTTTGTTATTGATTTCTGAAAATCATTCGTCGACAAGATTAACATACGGTTTATTACCCATAAAGAACAGTACAAATTCTACGCAAAACGGCGGGAGCAAGCCCCCGCCCTACTGGTCTGCCGCCACCGCCCGTCTATGCAGCGCCCGTACGCTGTCATTGCGAGACGGGCGTTCTGCCCGTCGTGGCAATCCTTACTGACGGTTTTACAAGTCGGGGCGTCTTAATCTGCTTGCCTCCCACTCCCTTCCCTCGGCATCATTATGATGCCGAAATAGAGTAATCGGAAATCAAAAAGCCTTCTACATTAAGACGAGAAATAACACACGTAAGGATTGCCACGGACGGCATTATGCCGCCCTCGCAATGACATTGTACGTGCGGTGCAACGGTCAAAGGCACCGGCAAATCGCCCCCAGAGATTACCACGGGGCGTTGGCGATTTTTGGTTTTGATTTGAGTCCCTTTTATTAAAAGTTTTTGGGGGTTCGGGGGATTTTTTCAAAAATCCCCCGAGTGAACATAACAACGGCGGTCGCAAAAATGCGACCGCCGTTGTTATTCTTATTCGGACATTTCGGACATGTCAAAGGAGGGCATGGGCAAGAGTTTGAACTCATTCAGCTTATGCAGTCTGTCTATTTTCTCCTTTGTTGCCGTATCGTCTATTTCGCCTGTGCGTATGTATCTGTCAAGCACCGCATATGTAAAGCCTAAATTATCCTCGTCGGTTTTTCCGCAAAGACCGTCAATGGGAGTCTTTTCAACAAGCTGTATGGGAAGTCCTAAGGATTTGCCCAGGAGCTTTACCTCTGTCACCGTAAGGTTGCACAGAGGGCTGAAATCCCCTGCGCCGTCGCCGTATCTTGTGGCATATCCCACGTAATCCTCGGAAAGATTGCAGGTGTTTGCAACCCGTCCGTTAAGGCTTTGGCTGACCGCATACAGGGTAGCCATACGGATTCGTGCAGGCAGATTCATTTTCGTCTGAGGGCTGATTTCGCCCACGGCGCCGATGCTGGAAATTGCGGCGTCCACCGTGTTCTTGATATTAATTTCAAAGTGCTTTATTCCCAAATGCGATACCAGCAGACGTGCCATGTCAATATCGCTCTGAATGCCGCAGGGCATGAGAACGCCCACTACACGGTCACGCCCCAGAGCTTCAACGCAAAGAGCCGCAACTACTGAGGAATCCTTTCCGCCGGAAATGCCTACTACCGCCACGCAGTTCTTTCCGTTTTCCTCGAAGAAACTGCGAATCCAGTCAATACACGCTTTTTTTACCTTTTCCGTTTCAAAAGCCTTTGCTTTCATAAAATCACCAACCGTTCATTAAAATCGGAAAATCTATTCTTCGTCAATTGTTGAAACGCCCAGAGTAATTTCCTCTAAAACGTCCAGAAGAATTCTTACGGTGTCAAGAGACGTAAGCATGGCAATGTTGTTCTGTGCGGCACAGCGGCGTATGGCAACGCCGTCTCCGTAATGATTACCCGAAAGCACCGCACGGGTGTTGATAACATAGCTTACATACCCCGCACGAATGGAATCGAGAACCTCCTCGCTTCCCTCGCTGGGCTTGTGGAGAATCTTTGTGCGGATTCCGTGGGCTTTCAGAACCTCGCCCGTAAGGGAGGTTGCCTCAATATTAAAGCCCATATCGTAAAATCTTCTGACTAAAGGCAGGGTTTCCTCCTTGTCCTCGTCCGCAACGCTTACAACCACCGTTCCGTAATTTCGGAGGGTAAGCCCCGACGCCACCAATGCCTTGTAGGCGGCACGGTGCAGCTTTTTATCGTAGCCGATAGTCTCGCCTGTGGACTTCATTTCAGGGGACAGATAAGAGTCCATGCCGTTAAGCTTTGAGAATGAGAAAGCGGGGACCTTCACATAATACCGGCTCTTTTCCTTGGGATAAAGCTCGGTTATGCCCTGTTCACGGAGACTTTTTCCGAGAATAACCCGTGTTGCTATATCCGCAAGGCTGTAACCTGTTGCCTTTGAAAGGAAAGGAACGGTACGGGAGGAACGGGGGTTTACCTCGATAATGTATACATTTTCGTTTTCGTCAACTATAAACTGAATGTTATAAAGCCCCACAATTCCGATGCCGATGCCCAGCCGCTCGGTATAATTGAGGATAGTGCCCTTAACCTTCTGGGACAGGCTGTAAGTGGGGTATATGCTTATGGAGTCTCCCGAATGAACGCCGGTTCTTTCCACAAGCTCCATAATGCCGGGGACAAATACCTGCTTGCCGTCGCAGACGGCGTCAACCTCAACTTCCTTGCCTTTAATATATTTATCAACCAGAACGGGCTTGTCCTCGTCGATTTCAACTGCGGTTTTCAGGTATTCTCTCAGAGCCGATTCCTTTGCCACTATCTGCATGGCTCTTCCGCCCAGAACGAAGCTGGGGCGGACAAGCACGGGATAGCCGATTTCCTCAGCCGCCTTAACGCCCTCCTCAATAGAGGTAACGGCACGGCCCTGAGGCTGCGGGATATTCAGAGTGCAAAGCAGTTTTTCAAAGGAGTCACGGTTTTCCGCACGGTCGATAGCGTCGCAGTCCGTGCCGATAATCTTAACGCCCCGCTCCCGCAGAGGCTCCGCCAAGTTAATGGCTGTCTGACCGCCCAGGGTTGCAATAACGCCGAAGGGCTGTTCCAGCTCAATAACGTTCATAACGTCCTCGACGCACAGAGGCTCAAAGTACAGCTTGTCGGAGCAGGTGTAATCTGTTGAGACCGTTTCCGGGTTGTTGTTGATTATAATTGCCTCAAAGCCCGATGCTTTAATGGTTTTAACGGCGTGAACCGTAGAATAGTCAAACTCCACGCCCTGACCTATGCGGATAGGTCCCGAGCCCAGAACTATGATTTTTTTCTTCTGCGATACTACCGATTCGTTTTCTTCCTCGTAGGTGGAATAGAAATAGGGAATGTAGCTTTCAAACTCGGAGGCGCAGGTGTCAATCATCTTATAAACGGGGAAAATGCCGTTTTCCCGTCTTTTTTCAAAAATTTCCTTTTCCGGCACATTCCTGTATTCTGCAATAACCCTGTCGGAAAAGCCCATTTTTTTCGCTTCGGCAAGCATTTCCGGCGAGAGGGGATTATTCTTAATCTTTCGTTCTTCGTCCACAATGTTTTTCAGCTTGCAGATGAAGAAGCGGTCAATGGCGGTGGCGCTGTGGATTTTATCCACGGAGCAGTCCCGTCTTAAAAGCTCCGCCATAGCGTAAATTCTGTCGTCCGTTCCTACGGTGATGTAGCTTAAAAGCTCCTCATCGCTCATTTCGTCAAATTGGCGGCTGTGCAGATGGTACAGCCCGATTTCAAGGGAGCGCACGGCTTTGAGCAGGCTTTCCTCAAAGGTTCTGCCCACGCTCATAACCTCGCCTGTGGCTTTCATCTGGGTGGACAGGGAATGATCCGCCTCCGTAAACTTGTCAAAGGGGAAGCGGGGCATTTTTGTCACCACATAGTCAAGGGTAGGCTCAAAGGAGGCGGGAGTGTTTGCAATTCTTATTTCGTCCAGCGTCAGTCCTACGCTGATTTTTGCGGAAACTCTGGCAATGGGATAGCCGCTTGCCTTTGAAGCCAATGCTGAGGAACGGGAAACTCTGGGGTTTACCTCTATGAGATAGTACTTAAATGATTTAGGATCCAGCGCAAACTGGACATTACAGCCGCCCTCGATTTTCAGCGCGCGTATTACCTTCAGCGCGCTGTCCCGAAGCATATGGTATTCCTTGTTGGTAAGCGTCTGGGAGGGACAGACCACAATGGAGTCCCCCGTATGTATGCCGACGGGGTCAAGGTTTTCCATATTGCAAATGGTAACGGCGGTGTCGTTTGCGTCCCGCATTACCTCGTATTCGATTTCCTTGTAGCCCTTAATGCTTTTCTCAATAAGCACCTGATGAACGGGGGAAAGCGTCAGGGCGTTTTTCATAAGGGGAAGAAGCTCCTCTCTGTTGTCCGCAAAGCCGCCGCCGGTGCCCCCCAGCGTAAATGCAGGGCGCAGTACTACGGGATAGCCGATTTCCTCCGCAACCCTTATGCCGTCCTCCATTGAAGTGGCAATATCGGAGGCAAGTATGGGCTCGCCCAATTCCTCGCACAGCTTTTTGAACATATCACGGTCCTCTGCCCGCTCAATGCTTTCGCTTTTTGTGCCCAGCAGTTCAACACGGCATTCTCTGAGAACGCCTTTTTTCTCAAGCTGCATGGCAAGGTTAAGACCGGTCTGCCCGCCGATTCCCGGCAGAATTGCATCGGGACGCTCGTGGCGTATAATTTTTGAGATATATTCAAGGGTCAGCGGCTCCATATATACCTTGTCGGCAATGGAGGTGTCCGTCATAATGGTTGCAGGGTTTGAGTTGCAGAGAATAACCTCGTAGCCCTCTTCTTTCAGGGCAAGGCACGCCTGCGTGCCCGCATAGTCGAATTCCGCCGCCTGACCGATAACGATGGGACCGGACCCGATAACCATTATTTTTTTGATATCGGTTCTTTTAGGCATTTTTGTTTTCCTCCATCATTCTGACGAAGCTGTCGAAAAGATATGCGCTGTCCTGAGGTCCCGGGGCGCTTTCCGGGTGGTACTGAACGCTGAACACCTTTTTTTCACGGCATTTCAGTCCCTCAACCGTATTGTCAAGCAGATTTATATGGGAAACGGTAAGCGGCGTTTCGGAAAGGCTGTCCTTTTCTACCGCATATGAATGGTTCTGCGAGGTGATTTCTATTTTGCCTGTGTCAAGGTTTCGGACAGGGTGGTTTCCGCCTCTGTGTCCGAATTTTAATTTATAGGTCTTTGCCCCGCTTGCAAGGGCGATTATCTGATGTCCGAGACAAATACCGAACATGGGGTATTTCCCCATGAGAGCCTTTACTGAGGCGATAGTTTCGGGAACGTCCTCAGGGTCTCCGGGGCCGTTTGAAATAAACACACCGTCGGGCCTGAGGGCTTCAATGGTGTCGGCAGGGGTGTTCCACGGGACTACCGTAACCTTACAGCCCCGCCTGTTCAGGCTTCTGACGATATTCTCCTTCATGCCGCAGTCGATTGCCACCACGTGGAAGCGCTCGTTTTCCGCAGGGGACACATGTATTTCTTTACAGCTAACCTTTGAAACGGCGTCCGTGGGGACGGGAGTTTCGGCAAGAATGCGAAGTCCGTCCTCTTTTTTTACGGAGGCGTCGGTAATAAGCACCTTTCTGCTGCCGAAATCTCGAATGGAGCGTGTGAGACAGCGTGTGTCAATACCGTATATGCCGGGAATGCCGTACTTTTCCATTACCTGCCCTAAGGTGGCGGTGCTTCTGAAGTTGGAGGGTATGTCGTTATACTCCCGAACTATCATGGCGCCTATGGTGGGAAGGGCGGTTTCGTAATCGTCATCTGCCATGCCGTAGTTGCCTATCAGCGGGTAGGTCATTACAACCGCCTGATATGTATATGACGGATCTGACAGGATTTCCTGGTATCCGACCATAGAGGTGTTGAAAACTATTTCGCACACCCTGTCTGCGGTACTGCCGAAAGCATAACCGTAGTATTCTTTGCCGTCTTCCAGTATGAGTTTTCGGTTGAAATCCATATTGAGTCCTCAAATTGCCTTTGGTATGTTACTTTACTTTTTGTTCTTTTGTCCGGAAAGCTCCAGAGCGGCGCCGATAAAGCCCTTGAAAAGGGGATGGGGCTTGTTGGGGCGGCTCTTGAATTCGGGGTGGTACTGAACTCCCACATAGAAGGGTCTTTCCGTCAGCTCCACCGTTTCAACCAGTCTTCCGTCGGGAGACATACCGCTGAGAGTAAGTCCTGCTTCGGAGAGCTGTTCACGGTAATCGTTGTTGAACTCGTAACGGTGGCGGTGACGCTCGGAAATGGAGGTGGACTCATAGCACCGCTCCATGGTAGTTCCGGCTGTAATCTCGCAGGGATATGCGCCCAGACGGAGCGTGCCGCCCTTGTCGATGTCGTCGCTCTGACCGGGCATGAAATCTATTACCTTATGAGCGCACTGCTCGTCAAACTCGCCGGAGTTAGCGTCCTTGATTCCCGCAACATTTCTTGCGTATTCAATAACTGCAATCTGCATGCCGAGACAAATTCCGAAATAGGGCAGTCCCTTTTCTCTGGCATATTTTGCCGCCGTAATCATGCCCTCAATTCCACGGCTTCCGAAGCCTCCGGGAACGAGAATTCCGTCAAGCCCCGAAAGCTTTTCGCCTACGTTTTCCCCGGTTATTTCCTCGGAGTCAATCCAGTGAATGTTAATATGGGTGTTGTGATAATAGCCTGCGTGATGAAGCGCTTCCGCAACGGACAGATATGCGTCGTGCAGTCCCACGTATTTGCCTACGAGACCGATATTGACCGTATAGGGCCGAGCCTTAATTCGGTCAACCATTTCAGTCCATTCCGTAAGATCCGCCTTGGGCGTGTAAATTCCCAGCTCATGGCATACAACTCCTGACAAATCGGACTTTTCAAGCATGAGGGGAGCTTCGTAAAGGCAGGGAAGCGTAAGGTTTTCGATTACACATTCGGGCTTTACGTTGCAGAACAGGGATATTTTCTTGAAAATCGATTCTTCAAGAGGCTCGTCACAGCGCAGAACGATAATGTTGGGGTTAATTCCCATTCCCTGAAGCTCCTTTACGGAGTGCTGTGTGGGCTTTGACTTGTGCTCGTCGGAGCCCCGCAGGAAGGGAACGAGAGTTACGTGGATAAACAGGCTGTTTTCACGTCCCACCTCAAGGGAAATCTGGCGAACCGCCTCCAAAAAGGGCTGAGACTCAATGTCTCCGATAGTGCCGCCGATTTCGGTGATTACTATATCTGCGTTGGTTTTCCTGCCTACGCTGTATACAAATTCCTTTATTTCGTTGGTAATATGGGGAATTACCTGAACGGTGGAGCCCAGATATTCTCCCCTGCGTTCTTTGTTAAGAACATTCCAGTACACCTTACCTGTGGTAAGGTTTGAGTATTTATTAAGGTCCTCGTCAATAAACCGCTCGTAATGTCCCAGGTCAAGGTCGGTTTCGGCGCCGTCCTCCGTAACGTAAACCTCGCCGTGCTGATAAGGACTCATAGTACCGGGGTCAACATTAATATACGGGTCAAGCTTCTGTGCCGCAACCTTCAGTCCTCTTGCTTTCAG
Source organism: Clostridia bacterium (assembly GCA_029010655.1). Classification (GTDB taxonomy): domain Bacteria; phylum Bacillota; class Clostridia; order Oscillospirales; family CAG-272; genus Avispirillum. Next base: position 35,474 of record JAQXKW010000092.1, read on the forward strand.
AAGCCGCCCCAGGGATGCGGCAGTAATTCCTTTTCCGAGACCGGAAACAACTCCTCCGGTGACAAATATATATTTGGGCATATGTTCCTCCTGTAATTTTTATGGGTCTGAATTGCTGTGGCGGGAAAAACGGTTTTGAAGCCTGTTATTCACACTCCACCGTTGCACGTCCAGTTTGCACTTTCTTGCAGAGTGCGGAAAAGAGACTTAAAGTTTACTCCCATTCCACCGTCGCACGTACAGTTTGCACTTTCTTGCAGAGTGCGGAAAAGAGACTTACAATCTAGTCCCTTGCTACCGTCGCCGGGGGCTGTGAGGTTATATCGTAAACTACGCTTGAAATACCCTCTACCTCGTTTGTTATACGGTTGCTTGCCTTTCCCAGCACCTCGTAGGGCAGTCTTGTCCATTCGGCGGTCATAAAATCGTCCGTTGTAACCGCACGGAGTGCTACCGTGTAGCCGTAGGTTCTTGCGTCCCCCTTAACGCCCACGGAGCGCAGGTCGGTCAGCACCGCAAAATACTGATTTGTTATTTCTTCAAGTCCTGCGTTTGCTATTTCTTCACGGAAAACAGCGTCGGCGTCACGGAGCAAATCAAGCTTTTCTTTTGTGATCTCGCCGATAACACGAACCGCAAGTCCCGGCCCCGGGAAGGGCTGTCTCCACACAAGCTCGTGGGGGATTCCCAGCTTTGTGCCGACCTCCCGCACCTCGTCCTTGAAAAGATCGCGAAGGGGCTCCGCTATTTCATCAAATGCAATAACGTCGGGAAGTCCGCCTACATTGTGGTGGCTTTTTATAACTGCGGAATCGCCTTTTCCGCTTTCAATAACGTCGGGATATATTGTGCCCTGAGCCAAAACGTCGATTTTTCCCAGCTTTTTCGCCTCGTCCTCAAATACACGGATAAATTCCTCGCCGATGATTTTCCGCTTTTTTTCAGGCTCCGTTACGCCGGAGAGCTTTGAGAGAAACCGTTCCTGAACGTTTGCACGTATAAGGTTCATGCCGAACTTTTCACGGAAGGTTTTTTCTACAAAATCGCCTTCCCCTTTGCGCAGAAGCCCGTGATCCACGAACACGCAAATGAGATTTTCACCTACCGCCCTGTGCAGAAGAACTGCGGCAACAGAGGAATCAACGCCGCCGGAAAGGGCAAGCAAAACCTTTTTGCCACGGAGAGTTTTTTTGTAGCCCTCAACGGAGCGTTCTATAAAGTCCTCCATTTTCCAGTCCGCCTGACAGCCGCACACGGAAAACAGGAAGTTACTTAAAATCTGCTTTCCGAAAACCGTGTGGGTAACCTCCGGGTGGAACTGAACGCCGTACAGCTTTTTCTGAGAGTTGCACATGGCGGCATGGGGGCATTTGTCCGTGTGGGCAATATTTACAAAGCCCTGCGGCAGAGTTTCAATGAAATCCGTGTGGCTCATAAAGCAGACGCTTTCTGAGGGAACGTCACGGAAAAGCTCACAGCTTTCGGTATAAACGGTGGTTTTTCCGTATTCGCTTGAATCCTTTGCGCTGTTTACCTTTCCCCCTGCCATGTATGCCATAAGCTGGTCGCCGTAGCAAATACCCAGCACGGGAATACCTACGTCAAGAATACTTTTGTCGTAGTGGGGGGATTTTTCATCGTAAACGCTGTTGGGGCCTCCGGTAAAGATAACCCCTTTGTAGCCTCTATTGACTATTTCTTCGGTAGTAATTTTGTTGAACGGAACAATCTCCGCATAAACATGCTGTTCACGGACACGGCGCGCAATAAGCTGATTGTACTGTCCGCCGAAGTCCAAAACGAGAATTTTATCCACTGTGTTCACCTGTTTATAATTCGATTTTTGCAGATTCGCCGCTGACGTGGGAGAGCAAAGGAGCCGTTTTTTTAACAAGAGCTTCAACCTGTTCGGCACATCTGCCTATATACATGGCAGGGTCAAGGAGCTTTTCCATTTCGCTTTTGGTCATGCCGAACTCCTTCTCCCGGGCCAGCCTTGCAAGCAGGTCAAAGCTTTCGCCGTTTTTCATTTTAGCGGTTTCTTCCATTGAGCATCTGCGTATGATTTCGTGAACTGCCTGACGGTCGGCGCCGTGTTTAACAGCCTCCATCATCAGGTTTTCCGTTGCGATAAAGGGCAGATATTCTCTGACGGCTCTTTCAACGATTTTTTCGTTCACGTGAAGTCCGTCTGTCACGTTCTGACACAGCCGCAGTACGGCGTCCGCACACAGAAAGCCCTCCGGCATGGATATACGTCTGTTTGCCGAGTCGTCAAGGGTTCGTTCAAGCCATTGAACGGATGCTGTCATGGGAGCGTTTGCGGCGTCCGCCATCAGGTATCTGGAAAGGGAGCAAACTCTCTCACAGCGCATGGGATTTCTCTTGTATGCCATGGCGGAAGAGCCTATCTGGTCTTTTTCAAAGGGTTCTTCAACCTGTCTGTCGTGCTGAAGGAGCCTTATGTCGTTTGCCATACGGTAACAGCTCTGCGCCACGGAGGAAAGACAGTTGAGAATTCTTGAATCTGTTTTTCGGGGATAGGTCTGTCCGCAGACGTCGAAGCATTTGTCAAAGCCGAAGTCGGCGGCAATCTTTCTGTTCATTTCATCGATTTTCGCCGTGTCTCCGTCAAAAAGGTCAACGAAGCTTGCTTCCGTTCCCGTAGTGCCCCGACAGCCCAAAAACTTCATGGTTCCGATTACGTAGTCTATTTCCTCCAAATCGGACAGGAAATCCTGCATCCATAAGGTGGCGCGCTTGCCTACGGTAACAAGCTGTGCCGGCTGATAATGGGTATAGCCCAAGGTGGGCATGTCTTTATATTTTTCCGCAAATCCGGAGAGATTTTTTATAACCTTCAGAAGCTCCGAGCGCAAATAGCGCAGAGCCTCTCTGTAAATTACAAGGTCGGCGTTGTCTGTAACGTAACAGCTTGTTGCGCCCAGATGAATGATTCCTGCGGCACCGGGTGCTTCTTTTCCGAAGGCGTGAACGTGCGCCATAACGTCATGGCGAACCTTCTTTTCCTGAGACACCGCATATTCGTAGTCTATATTGTCAATATTTGCTTCAAGCTCCGCCACCTGCTCTGCCGTTACGGGCAGTCCCAGCTCCATTTCGGCTTTTGCAAGGGAAACCCAGAGCTTTCGCCATGTTCTGTATCTTGTGTCCGCCGAAAACAGCTTCAGCATGTATTCCGAGGCATATCTGGAGGACAGGGGGGATTCGTATTTTCCGGTCATTGTCTCTCCTCCTTACTTTCTGTAAATAATGCTGTCACGCTCCGGACCTACGGAAACGTAGGTTATGGGACAGCCGATAGCTTTTTCCACGTACTCAACGTATTTGCGTGCCGCCTCCGGCAAGTCCTCGAAACGGCGCACGCCGGAAATATCCGTTTTCCAGCCGTCAAGATATTCAATAACGGGGGTGGATTTGTTCTGGGCGGAGGGGAAGGGGAAGCGGTCTGTCTTTTTGCCGTCCACCATGTAGTGGGTGCAAACGGGAATCTGCTCCATGTAGCTGAGCACATCCAGCTTTGTAAGCGCAATTTCCGTTGCCGCCTGAACTTCAACTCCGTATTTTGTAGCAACAAGGTCAATGGGACCCACTCTGCGGGGTCTGCCCGTTTTTGCGCCGTATTCGCCGCCTGCCTCACGGAGCTTTTCAGCCTCCTCGCCGAACATTTCGCAGACGAAGGGACCCTCGCCCACGCAGGTGGAATATGCCTTAACAACTCCCACAACGTCGCTTATCTTCGCAGAGGGAAGCCCCGAACCGATGGGGGCATATGCGGCTGTGGTGTTGGAGGAGGTGGTGTAAGGGTAAATTCCGTAGTCCAGGTCTCTCAGAGAGCCGAGCTGTGCTTCAAAGAGAATATTTTTGCCTGCTTTCTGAGCGTCTCTCAAAAATGAGCCCGTGTCGCATACATAGGGCTTGATTTTTTCGCAGTAAGTGCCTATCCATTCCTCAAGCATTTCCATTGTGTAGGGCTCGGCGCCGTAAACCTTTGTAAGAGTAAGGTTTTTCCACTCCATAATTCCGGCAAGGTGCTCTCTCAGCTCCTCGGGATAGAAAAGCTCTCCCGCAAGCACGGTTTTTTTCTGATATTTGTCTGAATAGAAGGGAGCAATTCCCTGCTTTGTGGAGCCGTATTTTTTGTCGGCAAGCCTTTTTTCCTCCAGCTCGTCAAGAGCTCTGTGCCAAGGGAGAAGAAGGGAAGCCCTGTCGCTGATTTTCATATTTTCGGGGGTAAGAGCAACGCCCTTGTCCATTACCTCCGTCATTTCCTTCCAAAGGTTCTCGGGGTCTACCGCAACTCCGTTGCCCAGAATATTAACGGTGTCCTTTCTGAATATTCCGGAGGGCAGAAGGTGAAGCGCAAATTTACCCTGCTCGTTTATAACGGTGTGACCGGCGTTTCCGCCGCCCTGGTATCTTACAACAACATCGAATTTTTCCGTAAGCAGGTCAACCATACGGCCTTTTCCCTCGTCGCCCCAGTTAATACCCACAATTGCACATTCAGACATATTAGTTCCTCGCATTTCAGTTAATTTTGAATTGCCGTTATACTGCAGATTTTTATCGGCTTTTCCAACCGATTATTTTAACACAAAACCTGCGTGTTGTATATAGAAATTTGAAAGTTTTTGCGATTTTTCAGCCGTTGATTTTTTCTTCAAATCTTGTTTTTTTAACGGTGTATTGGGGCTTTACGGGATATGATCCGTCAAAGCAGGCGGTGCACATAGTGCCGCTGCCCGGAGCAATTTCTTTAAGGTGCTCCATGCTCAGATACCCCAGAGTGTCAACCCCGATTATTTTTGCGATTTCTTCTGCTGAGTGATGATTTGCAATAAGGTTTTCCGCATCGTCAATGTCCGTGCCGTAGTAGCAGGGGGCAATAAAGGGCGGAGCACTTATTCGCATGTGTATTTCCGTTGCCCCTGCCCGTCTCAAAATGTCGCAGATGCCACGGCACGTGGTTCCCCTTACAATGGAATCGTCAATAAGGACTATCCGTTTGCCCTTTACAACGCTGCGAACCGGGTTCAGCTTAATGTTTACGCCCACCTCTCTCTGCTCCTGTGTGGGAGAGATAAAGGTTCTGCCGATATATTTATTTTTCGTAAAACCGATTCCGTAGGGAATACCGGAGGCAACGGAATAGCCTAAAGCGGCGTCCAGTCCCGAATCGGGCACGCCGATTACCACGTCTGCGTCAACGGGATGCTCCTTTGCCAAAAATGCTCCGGCTCTCTTTCTTGCTTCAATAACGGCTGTGCCGTCGATTACGGAATCAGGTCTCGAAAAATAGATATATTCAAAGGAGCAGAGGCGTTTTTCCTGTGTTTCGCACCGTCTTTCATCGGTTTTTATACCGTCTGCGCTGACGGTTATAATCTCCCCGGGCTTTACGTCCCGCACAAATTCGGCGCCCACAGCGTCCAAAGCGCAGGACTCTGAGGCAAATACTGTTTTCCCGTCTGCGGTTTTGCCCATGCATAAGGGGCGAAAGCCGTAAGGGTCACGGACGGCTATTAGCTTTGCAGGGGAGGATATTACAAGGGAATATGCGCCGGAAAGTTTTCCCATTGCCTCGTAAACCGCCTCCTCAATAGAGGGAGTGCGAAGCCTTTGCTGCACGATAATGTGTGCGATTACCTCGCTGTCTGTTGTGGTGTGAAATATGGAGCCGTTCATTTCCAGCTCGCATCTCAGCTCATAGGAGTTGGTAAGATTTCCGTTGTGGGCAAGCGCCATGCGTCCCTTGTGGTGGTTTATAACAATGGGCTGTGCGTTTCGCTTGCGGTCTGCTCCCGTAGTGGCATATCTTACATGCCCTACAACAATATTGCCCTGTCCCAGCTCTTTAAGACGCTCGGGAGGGAAAACATCGTTTACCAGTCCTTCGTCAAGATGGCAGGTGAACACGCCGTCGTCGTTTACAACGATTCCCGCACTTTCCTGACCTCTGTGCTGAAGGGCGAACAGTCCGTAGTATGCCAATGACGCCACATCGGCGATCTTTTCCGAAAAAACGCCAAAGACACCACACTCCTCGTGAATGTGATGTGCTTTGTCAATGGGGCTTCCTTGCTTACTCATGCTCGGCAAACCTCTTCATTATTTCCTCGTAAGCTTCTTCAACGCCGCCCATATCACGGCGGAAGCGGTCCTTGTCCAGCTTCTCCCCGGTGGTGCTGTCCCAGAAGCGGCAGGTGTCGGGGCTTATTTCGTCGGCAAGGATAATTTTGCCGTCGGAGGTCTTTCCGAATTCAAGCTTGAAATCTACGAGAGTAACGCCGCATTCAGCCCAAAAGGCTTTCAGAATGGCGTTAATTTTAAGGGCATAGGTCTTAATGGTATCTATTTCCTCTTTTGTAGCCAGCTTCAATGCCAAAGCATGGCTTGTGTTAAGGAGAGGGTCGCCCAAATCGTCGTTTTTATAGGAAAACTCAACGACAGGTTCGTCAAACTTAACTCCCTCGTCAACGCCGTAGCGTTTGGAAAACGAGCCTGCGGCAATATTGCGGACGATAACCTCAAGGGGCACGATAGAAACCTTTTTAACAAGGGTCTCTCTGTCGCTGAGCTCCTCCACGAAATGGGTGGGAATCCCCTCCCTCTCAAGCATTTTCATCAGGCGGTTGCTCATCTTGTTGTTGATGACGCCCTTTCCAGCGATAGTACCCTTTTTAAGGCCGTTAAAGGCG